>JBILCR010000085.1:0-7354 GCA_044353055.1 Flavobacteriales bacterium | reverse complement strand
AAATGCATCTTTCAGATTTTGTGTGTACACCAACGGAAGATAAATCTCGAAAACGTTGCGCACAAGGGGCAAACATATTCCTGCCTCGGCAGCAAAATCAGTTTTAATGTTTGGATTTACCGTCGATTCGAACCCAATTGGAAATTCATTAAACGACGTAATGGCAGCATTGGCAAATAAACGAAATGGAATTTTTCCGGGCAACGTACTTTGCAAATTAAGCGCAGTAATAAATCTATCGATATAATTATTTAGACTTTTGTAAACTGGAAGTACAAAAAATCCATCTGTCTGGCTCATTTGCTGAGCTGCTATTCCAGCGGTTTCACTGCGACCAAAATAAATATTATCAAACAAATAATCCTGAATGCCATTCTGCCCATTAAGCCTAAACCTTCCGTCAACCGATGGATTGGAATTAAAATCGCTGCGTTTCCATAAAAAGCCTCCTGCAAAAAATCGCATATCAAGTCCTTTCTTTTTAGTGGCATACGGAAAGCGGCGGATGTAGGTAATCGAACTTTTCAGAAATGTTGCGTAATGCTGCACTTCGGCATTAAACGACCAAGGCTTAAGCGCTTTCGAATCGCGGTATTCGTAATTCAGTACATGGAAATTTCGCAGCGAATTGCCTTCGCCTTCTACCTGCAATTCGCGGTGTATGTAACGATAAGTAAGCTCCTGATTGATTTTACTCCAAGGTCGTTTTTTATTATCGAAACGGAAGGCAATTTTCCCGACAAAGCGATTGAAATTCGTGATTTCGCTCGATGAATACCGCTCGCCCGATACGCCCAAAGTAATGGTGCGAAAGATGCTGTTAATCGGCCGCATCTGGTAATCCACATTCGCCGATCCACTTAATTCGCCGTTGCCAGTGGCATACATCGGAACGGCAATGTATTCAAAACGTTTTCTGAAGATGCCGATGTTACTCAGCATGGCTCCCGCCATAAATCCATTGTACACATTGTACCCGAGTGCCGGAAACACATACAGCGATCGCTTGCCTGCACGTTCCAATCCGGTTAAAACACCAATTCCCGGCTTATTGCGTTTGAAGAGCCCGCTCGTACTTTTCTGGTCGTTCTTTGGATTGAGATCGGGAATTTCGCCGGTACCGTTCACAGAAAGAATATCGCCTCGTTGCGGTTTAGCCGTAGGAATATCGAAGCGAGCTTTGCCCGATGAGCCGTCGAACCAAAAAGTTTTGGGCGTATCGCCTTGTTGTTGAAGGGTAATACCAATCGGACTCGCCATTTCGCCTCGGTTTCGTACGGTGACACGGTAGCCACTATCAGTATGTTTAACCTGCCCAATGCTATAATCGATGCGTTTGCGTGTGTTTATGAGCTCATCAAAAAACCAGCTCAGGTTCTTCCCGGTAAACGATTCGGCATGCAGCTTTAAATCTTCGGGATACGGATGTTTAAACTTCCACTTCTCGAAATAGGCCAACATCATCGCATCAAAAGTTTCCTGTCCGAGATAGGCAGCTAAGTAATTGTAAAGAACCGCAGTTTTTTCATACACCATGGCGCCGTAATTCAACCCGATGTAGTCTGAAGCATGCAGGCAGAGCGGCTGATCAATGGCATTGCGCGCACTTAGCATGTATGTAACGGTTTGTAGGTAATACGGATTGAAATTTTTAATCCCCAGTTTCTCGGTAAGATTTGGAGTTATCATCGCATCGAGTGGAGTGTTGTTTGGATACTTGGTGCGCATATAACGTTTTTCGTAGTACGAATTGGTGCCTTCGTCCATCCAGGCATGGTCGCGCTCGTTCGAACCAAGTATGCCATAAAACCAGTTGTGGCCTACTTCGTGTGCAATTACTTCATCAAGCAGCATCGTATCGCGGGTAGGCGAGATAATGGTAATGGTCGGATATTCCATTCCGCCACCTGCACTCAGCGCGCCGTCAAGCGCCTTGCATACCGAATAGGGATAATCGCCCGCCCAGCGCGAATAGTACTTTACGGCATCGTTTACGTATTGAACAGCATTCTTCCACTCCTTGCCGTTTTGCGGTGTAAAATAAACCCAGGTTTCGACCGTGCGCCCCGAACGCTCAAGCAGCACCGAGCTTTTTCTAATCTTATACGCCTTATCGGTAAACCAGGCAAAGTCGTGCACCTTATCGAGCCGATATGTTACTGTTTTGGTCGCCTTTTCCGATGCAATGCTGTCTTTTTCTTTTGCCATTCCCAGGGCAAACCACTCCTCTGTTTTGCGGATATTTTCTGCTATCTGTTGCTCTTCTTCAGGATTTGCATCCATTACCCCACTTGCAGCAATCACATAATTCTTCGGCACAGTAATACGCACTTCGAAGCTTCCATATTCTGAAAAAAACTCGCCTTGATTCACATACGGCATCGGATGCCAGCCTTTTCGGTCGTAAACGGCCGGTTTAGGATACCACTGGCACAATTGGTATTGCTGACCTGTATGCCCCAGACGCGAAAAATCGGAGCTGGGCAGCTTTACCCGAAAGGGTGTGCTGATGTTTATTTGGGCTCCCGGGGTTAAGGGTTCATTCAAAATAATCTTCGCAATGTCGACGTGTTTAGCGTCGTATTCGAGTTTAACCGGCTTCCCGTCTACCTTGAAATCGAGGCTATCGATAAAACCGCGATCTTCATCTTTGGCAAAATGAAAGCCCGTTTTACCGCTTGCCAGCTCCTGACGCGCAAATTCGGTTTCGTTGTTTTTATAAGCGTTTGGCCAAAGGTGAAACCAGATTTCTGTAAGGGTATGCGGCGAATGATTCGTGTATTCAATCGTTTCGGATGCGAGCAGCATGTGGCGTTGGTCGTCGAGCTTAACATCGATGCTGTAACGAACATGTTGCTGGAAATAGTCGGAGGATTGAGCTTGAGAAGCCTGAATTTGAAAAGCGGTTAGGATAATGCTTAAAGCAAAATGTTTTATATGCGTCATGAATGAGTTTTAATTTGATGAATAGCAGGCCTTAATTGTTAATTAAAAACATACTTTTTCCCTTTCGCTCAAATATCAAATTATATCGTCCTTTTGTGGAGTTTCCAAATTGAGAAGGATAGCTCAAAATAGTTCCAACCAATGCAGATATGGATGAAGATAATTGATTTGTAAAGATTATTATCCAGGTGTTTTTGGATATTGGTTTTTCAGCGTTTGATAAGAATGGTCGAAAATCAATTAAACACATCATCTTATTTTAAAAGGAAAGGGCAATTGTTTATTCCCCAATATTTAGATTCTAAAATGCTGCAAATCATTACTTCGAAATATTCGTCTAGCTTCGGCAATTGTTGAATCAATTATTCACCCAAATATTTCGAAACCGCCTCTTCAAGCTGTTCTCCCCTTAAGCCTTTTGCTAGAATTTTTCCGTCTTTTCCTACCAATACCGTAAATGGAATACCCTGAAAGCCATACTGCTTTACTACTACCGAATTCCAGTATCCCAAATCGCTCACGTGCGAAGGCCAAATCAATCCGTCTTTCTCAATTGCGTTCATCCACGCAGTTTTATCTTTGTCGAGCGATACAGAATACACCTCAAAGCCCTGATTTTTCTTCTCATTATAGAGGCGCACCACATTCGGGTTTTCCATTCGGCAAGGTCCACACCACGAAGCCCAGAAATCAATTAACACTACCTTACCCCTCAACGACGATAATGCAATGGGTTTACCATCGGGCGATGGTAAATTTATCTCAGGCGCCATGGCTCCGATAACCGTGGCTTTCATTTGTGCAACACGCTTCACAAAATCGTCGGCATACCCTGATTTTTTATAGGTTTTTGAAAGATTGTCGGCTAGCATTTCATAAAGTTGAAAGTCCTGATCTGGATTTAAAAGTTCGGTAGCGGTAATACTGGCAAGCGACTTAGGATTGTTGCGAATAATGGTCCGTGCAGTCTCCAACTTTTTGCTTACAAACGCATTAAATCCGGCCTCCATCTCAATTTGTATTTTTGCGCGCTCTTCAGGAGCTGTTGTATTTATAATCTTCATAAGCGAATCTCTGTGGGCATTTATTGAGATTCCTATGGACTTAATTTCTAAAATGAGTGCGCCTTCCTCCGAGCCTTCGAGCGTATAATCCTGCTGAAGCAGCTCGTTGGGGTTGGTGTAAACCACCTGCTTTTCAGGCTCCAGAATTATGAAAACACTATTGTTATTCGACACGCGAAGCCGATAATAATCCTTGTCGGTGATTTTGGTATTGAAACTAAACGAACCATTATTAGCCACGATAACCGAATCGAGCGTTTTTACAGTATTGTTTTCTATTCGCTCGAGAAAGAGCAATGCTCCCGAATGTTTAGTGAGCGTGCCGCTTAGTGCCGCCTTGCTCTTGCCTTCGAGTGTCATGCTGCTGCATGCACTCAGAATGCTAATGAACAGAATATTTAAAATGCCTAAAATTGAAAGTGGTTTTGTCATGATGGATAGGTGTCTAATGCTTCTTTTACAAGTTGATTTGCTGTTTTGGGATCGGCTTTGCCTTTCGAAATTTTCATTACTTCGCCCATAAACAGTCCGATTAATCCGGTTTTACCCGCCTGGTATTCTTTTACTTTTTCTGGGAATCGGGCAATGGCCTCTGCAATCCATAGTTTGATTTCATCTTCGTTGCGTTCCTGAATCCAGTTGTTTTCCTGAGCAATGGTGCGCACATTTTTATCGGGGCTTTGCACCAGAATTGGAAATATCTTCTGTCCGGCTGTCGAAAAACTCACGGCACCACTTTCTACCAGTTCAATGATTTCGGCAATTTTTTCGACCGATACCGGAAAATCGTCCATTTCAAAACCATTCTCGTTCAACCACGATTTAACGGGTCCATTCATCCAATTGGCAGCCGCTTTATAATGTGCCGTATTTTGGCAAAGTCGACTAAAATACAATGCGGTTTGTTTGTTTTCGGTGAGTATGGACGTATCGTATTCCGAAAGTTTGTAATCCGAAATGAATCTGTTTTGCAGCGCCTGAGGCAACTCGGGCATAGAGCTTTTTATTTGTGAAATATAACTTTCCTCCACCAAAACAGGATTTAAATCGGGCTCGGGAAAGTAACGATAATCGTTCGCCGCTTCCTTGCTGCGTAAACTAAAGGTCTTGCCCGAAACGGCATCAAACGAACGTGTCTCTTGGGATAATGTGCCTCCCGAACGCAATACTTCGGTTTGGCGTGTTATTTCGAATTCGATGGCGCGCTGTACGTTACGAATGGAATTCATATTTTTAACCTCCACTTTAGTACCGAACGTACTGCTGCCTTTGGGCCGAATCGAAATATTAGCATCGCATCGCATGCTGCCTTCTTCGAGGTTGCCGTCGCATATATCGAGGTAACGCACCAGTTTTCGCACTTCAGTAAGGAACGCACCTGCTTCTTCGGAATTTCTGATTTCGGGTTCCGACACCATCTCGAGCAACGGCACACCGGCACGATTCAAATCAACCAGCGAATCATACGGATCCTGATCGTGCATGCTTTTTCCGGCATCTTCTTCCATATGAATACGGGTAAGTCCAATTACCTTTTCGCCGGATGGTAATTTAATGCTAACCGAACCTCCTGTGCAAATAGGTGTTTTATCCTGTGTTATTTGATAGCCTTTGGGGAGGTCGGCATAAAAGTAATTTTTACGAGCAAATTGATTTTCTCTACGGATGGTACATCCACAGGCAATACCCAATTTAACGGCAAATTCAATGGTTTTGCTGTTAACGCGCGGCAAGGTTCCCGGATGCCCTAAGGTTATTACGCTAACATGGGTATTGGGATGCGATCCATAACTCGCCGCATCAGACGAATACGCCTTGCTTCGGGTTAACAGTTGTATGTGGATTTCCAAACCAATTACGGGTTCAAACTCAAGTTCGGGCATGCTAATTTTTGATTTTGGCCAAATATACAGATAAAACCAAGCTTAAAAAAAGCACATGAAGGACTCAACAATGTCAATAACGTTGGTGTCATGCTATTGTGTTTATTTAAATATGAGGCGATTATATAATGCTCTTTGTGTAAGATATTTTTTGATTTTAATGCAACAGCATTTAATACGAACCGTTATACAATTATAAACTATTACATCACTATTATGGAAACGCTCATTTCAAAACTAAAAGGCACCTTTCGTCAGTTCGTTTTTACCCTTCGCTATGTTCGTTTGTTCTTTTAACTCAGCCTAAATAGCATTTGGATATCAACCGGCCATGTGCCGGTTTTTTTATTTCTGCAAATGCGTTGCCTTTACTTTTGGGTTTACATTCGCATTATGGAAAATTGGAATCAAGCCTATTCAACGCATCGGCACGGCACTTCATCAAGTCAACGTTCCTGGCGTTCGGAATTTGAACGCGATTGGGACCGTATTATTTTTTCGAGTGCTTTCAGGCGTTTACAAAACAAGACACAGGTTTTTCCTTTACCGCAGGAGGTTTTTGTTCATAATAGGCTCACTCATTCGCTCGAAGTAGCCAGCGTTGGACGCTCGCTTGCCGAGCAGGTAGGTGTGGAGATGGCTGCCATGGACACATTGCAACTTACTGATGATAGTCGCGAGTTTTATAAATTCCATCTCAAGCATGTAGTAGCTTCGGCCTGTCTGGCACACGATCTGGGGAATCCTGCTTTTGGGCATTCGGGCGAGGAAGCCATTTCGCATTACTTCAGGGAACGGGCTGCCGATGCCTCTTTTCGTCAACAATTTTCTGACGCTCAATGGTGCGATCTTACTCACTTCGAAGGCAATGCAAATGCGCTAAGGTTGCTTACGCGCCAATTTAGCGGGAAGCTTGATGGAGGTTTCCGTTTAACGTATTCTACCCTGGCAGCCATGATTAAATATCCGTGTGAGTCGCTTGCCAGCATGGGTAAAAAAGGACCTAAATACCGTTCTAAGTATGGTTTCTTTCAGGCCGAAAAGGAGGTATTCCTCGATATTGCAACTCGCATGAATCTGTTACAGGAGAACGAAGCGGGTTTAATCGTATATAAACGCCATCCCTTTGTTTATCTGGTAGAAGCAGCTGATGATATCTGCTATTCAATTATCGACTACGAGGACGCGCATCGATTGGGCATTTTATCTTGTCAGCAGGTAATAGAAGATTTTATCAGGGTTATTTTGCTCAACCCGGAGGAAGATGAAGGGCGAATTCACTTGTTGTTAAAGAAAGTTAATGATAACAATGAAAAAATCGCGTTTTTAAGGGCTAAGGCCATTAATGCACTTACTTTGCGTTGCGCAAAACAGTTCATTGGTAACTTAAAAGCACTTTTAAACGGTGATTTTGAAGGCGATTTGTTAGGATCCGATGCAGCGGTAAAGACTGCTATGAGG
>JBILCR010000084.1:0-7360 GCA_044353055.1 Flavobacteriales bacterium | reverse complement strand
ACTCCTTCAAGTCAGCAGGTGGTGCGGGTGCCTCAACGATATTTTCAACTACATAAACGTACACCCCAGAATTACCGCGAACAGGTCCTGACAACTTATTCTTTGCCGAATAAGGAATGGCTCCAATCAATTTAGGTTCATAACCGTAAGAACTTACCGAATACGAACCAAAATTAAGCGACGCACTGGTATCTGCCGTTAATTTAAGCTTAGCGGCTAATCCATCTATATTGGCAGCACCTGCAATGGCCATTTCCTTTTCAAAACGCTCCGCTTTTTTATCGCGCTTCACCATTGGTTCCATATCTTCTTTTAACTGTTCCATAGGAGGAACGCCTTTGTCTCTTTTTCCGGTGAGAACTGCCACCACATATTTCCCTTCAAGTTCAACAACTTTAGATACATCATGGATTTTAGTGTCTTCAGAAAATGCCCAGTTCACAATTTCGCGCGCATTGTTCAGATCGTTTACACTGCGATCGGTAGGACGCACAGAAGGAGCCTTTACTACGAAAATATTTTTTGCCTTAGCCTGTTTGGTGAATGCATCATAATCGGATGACGAAGATGCAAACTCGCTGGCCTGTGCATACATTTTCTCATTGGTAGTGTTAGAGGCTTCGATGGCCTTGGTTAAAAACACCACGCGTGCTTTGTTGGAAGGATCTTTCTTCTTGGTAATTTTAATTAGGTGTGCACCAAACTGTGTTTTAACGGTTACCAAATCACCTACATTTCCATTAAAACATGCATCATTAAATTCAGGAACCATCATTCCTTCGGCAAACATTCCTAAATCTCCGCCTTTAGTTTTGGAACCGGGATCCTCCGATAATTGAGAAGCCAATGCTGCGAAGTCGGCTCCGTCTTTAATTAATTTCTTAACAGAGTCAGCCTTGGCCATGGCCTTATCAGGACTCAATCCACCTTGAGTTGAAAACAGGATGTGGCTGGCCTGTACAGAATCTGAAGCTGTTTTAAACCCTCTCAACTTCACAATTTTAATATCGTTACCGTCTACAAATGGACCGTAAACACTTCCTTCTGTACCTTTAAATACAGAGGAATCAATTTGAACATTCAACGAACCACGCTTAACGCTTTCTTCTCTGAATGGTGTATTTGAATTAGAATTAACAAAAAGGGTATCGTTATTCGTTGATTTAAATTGTGCTTTCAAGTCTTCCATTTGCTTCAATAGTTCGACGCGGTCTTCGGGAGATGGCGCTACTTGAAACACGATGTACTCTAGTTTTCGGCTTTCGTCTTGTTGCTCGAATTCGTTCTTATGCTCGTTGTAATACTTCTGATAATCGTCATCGGTGAGCTTAATGGTTGAGTCTGCAATAGTTTCGTATTTTTTCGCAATTAACCGATAATTCACATTCTTATTTTTGTCGGCAAAATCTTTCTTAGCCACTGCTGTGGTTACATAAATAGCCTTGCGTATAAGCGTGTTGTATTTTGTCTTCCTCCGATTTTTTACAAGAGCTTTTTCAAAATCTGACCAAGAAGATCGGAATTTGCCGTCGGGATCGTTCTCTTCAGACAATTGCGTCTTAAGGAACTTAATTACTTTCTTACGGTCGAATTGCTTGGTGATGGAATCCTGAAAAAGTGGGATTTGTTGTACTTGAGGATCGATGTTTTCGCCCTGTACCATATCAAAAAGCTCGTCTTCATGAACCGCTACTCCTGTTTGTTCCATCTGTGGATTAAACAAATGCAGGTCGAGATACTCGTTCCATACCTCATTAATCAATTGTTGCCGCTCATTTTCAGAGAGTGACGATTTTCCATTATTGGCTTTAACCTTTTCTTCGAGCGCATTGAGTTTGTTGGCAAACTCTTCACCGGCTATGGTTTCGCCATTAATTTCACCCAAGTCATTGTTTTTGAACATAGAATTGCCGGAGCTGAATAAATCCTGCAAAACAAAGGAAATTAGGGCAAGACCAATTACAACAACTACGATGGTTCCTGCACGTGAACGAATTCTTTCTAAAACTGCCATTTGTGTATGAATTCTTTAGTATTTCGGGCTGCGAATATACAATAAAAAACAGCTGTAATCTTAAAACATGTTAAAATATGTTTACGCTTACACTTAAAATTTGATTATGAATTATTTATACCACTTATTTCGAGAATGTAAATTCGATGACCATAAAATTTTAACCACAAAATACTAAAGCATTCTATCTTCGCAACGTGAACGCAACACGAATTGTAGTAACCGGAATTGGCACCGTAAATCCATTGGGGCTTGATTGCGCAACTTCATGGAAGGCTCTCTGCTCGGGCAAAAGTGGTGTTTCGCCGATTGATCGGTTTAGTGCTTTAAACTTTAATACCCATTTTGCGGCCCAAATTGAAGGTTTTGATCCGCTTAAGCTCGACGACCGCAAGCAGATTCGTAAAATGGATCGCCTGGTTTGGTATGCTTTAGCAGCTTGCGATGAAGCGCTGCATCATGCAGAAGCACATGTAGAGCGTTTAAACAAAAGTAGGTTTGGCGTATCATGGGCCTCGGGCAACGGAGGCATGGAAAGCATCGATCAGGCACTTTTGGAATATGCTGTGCATCAAGAAAGACCAAGATTTTCGCCCTATTTTCAATCGAAAGCACTACCCGATTCGGCCAGCGGATGGATTGCCGGCCGTTACGGCTTGAGAGGTGCTAACCAACTGTCGGTGGCGGCATGTGCATCGTCGAATGTGGCTATCGGAACCGCCATGCTAATGCTACAATCGGGCATGTGCGATGCCGTGCTTGCCGGCGGATCAGAAGCACCCATTACGCCCTCGGTTTTGGGCGGTTTTGGCGCCATGAAAGCCCTGAGTACACGAAATGATGCCCTTGCAGAAGCTTCACGGCCCTTTTCGGCCGATCGGGATGGTTTTGTTCTGGGTGAGGGTGCTGCAGCTCTGGTGCTCGAAACCGAAAGCCATGCTTTACAACGTAATGCCCCTATTTTGGCGTATTTAACAGGTTATGGCAACGCTAACGAAGCGGGGCATCCCACAGCAGCCGATGAAAGCGGAAGCGGAACGGATCAGTCGGTAAGGATGGCGCTCGAATGGGCCGGATTGAAACCACAGCACATTAGTTTGATTAACCCTCATGCCACCTCAACCCCTAATGGCGATTTGGCCGAATACAATGGATTATATCGCGTTTTCGGGGAACGTTTGAGCCAAATACCGATGGCTGCAACAAAATGTATGACCGGTCATTTATTGGGAGCGGCGGGAGCTATTGAGGCGGTTTGGTGTCTTTTATCGATTATCGAACAAAAAACACCTGCCGGCATAAATCTCTTCCCGCTTGAACCTTCCATTCAGGAGCGAGGAATCCATCTTTGTTCGGCATCAGAACAGCGCAATATCGAGCATGTTTTAAGTCATTCGGCAGGTTTTGGCGGACACAATGCCAGCCTCATTTTTAGCGCTCCGCAAGCAGTACCAGCCAGGCTTTAAGCACCTCGCCCGCATCCAGTAATTTTGCAGCTATGCGGTGCGTGGCAAAATCGGTATGCTGCGCATTTTGTTTAAGTAGCTCCAATTCATCCGAATCTTTAAACTCCTTTACCCACTGATCATCGGGCAGATGCTCTGTATTGCCCAACTGCCCTAGGTGATTGCCGGTAAGAATGGGCGAAAGCCGAATGAAATCGGGTAACTGATCAACGCCCATACCCAAGGTGCTGAGGGGTTTTTCAACTTCGAATAAAGCAGCGCCCGAAGCCCTGCAGTACCAATTGCCGCCCATGCGCGAAACCAGGTCGATTTTATGAGGATCGATAAACCCATTATCGTTAAGAATGAGTTCGCTCACATGAATGCGCTTTACCGTGCACACCACTAAATTGCCGGCCCCGCCATCGCTACCTAAAGGAATAACCTGATCCACCAAACATTCGAACTGCACCGGACTTTCTTTTATACGTGGCGGTTTTACGCACTCGGAGGGAATTTGTGTAAGGCCGGCTTTTATAAATTCGTTTACCCCCATGGGATACTCAGTACTCGAGAGCGACATTTGCTGCACCAACGCATAGTTCACAACATGAATAACCACCTCAGGAACATCCTTAACATTATCGAGGGTGTGTTTGCTTGTAGTGTCGCGCACCCGCAGCGCCGGCGAAAAAACCAGCACCGGCGGATTGGCGCTGAATACGTTGAAAAAACTAAACGGACTTAAATTCACCTCTCCTTTGGAATTAACGGTACTGGCCCAGGCAATGGGGCGCGGACCAATAGAAGATTGCAATAGATTTTGTACTGCAGGTACCGATAAATCGGCAGGATTATATGTTATCATGAAGCAAAAATATTGTTTTAATGAGCAGGAATCCATAAAAAATCTTCACGATTAATAGCGAAATAAATTTTAATACCTTGCGGCATTGAAACCATTATTTATATACCGATGAAACGTTTTTCGCTCTTCCTGCTTATAGTCATCTCAATTTCACAAACAGCAAGTCTAAAAGCTCAGAGCCAGCAACATACTCCTGAATTAACGATAGCTTATGAAGCCTTGCCCGGGATTGAAAAAGTGATGCAGTTGATTCAGAAAGCCATGCCGGATAAAGATTACAGCAAATTTGAAGTAGCTACATTTGATCTGGAAGTAACTGTTGGAGGTGCCACTCAAACCGTTCACTGTTTTGGAAACAGTTGGAATGCCGAACAATTAGCGCTGCTTAAGCGGTGTATTGAAGAAAATGTAACCGAAATATCGCTCACACAAATTGCGGTATATGTTCAAAATCCGCCCACCAAAGAATTGATTGAGCGCGTGCGCTTGAAACGAGAACATTAATTAAAAAACGCGAAACCGTTCGTTTTAAAATTTCATTCGATACCAATCAGCCAAACTTTGAATCACACCACACGTCATCCCTGGCATGGCATTGCGCCCCAACCTGAAGGTAAGACCGAGCTGGTGCATGCCGTTATTGAGATTCCACAAGGCAGTAAATTAAAATTTGAAGTCGATAAAACGAGCGGCTTGCTCAAACTCGACAGAGTGCTGCACGGAGCGGTACATTATCCGGCCAATTATGGTTTTATACCGCAAACGTATGCGGGCGATAACGATCCGCTCGATATTCTGGTTCTGTGTCAAATTGAATTGCCCCCGCTTTGTTTGGTTGAGGCACGCATTATCGGAGTTATGCGCATGCGCGACCGCGAAGAAACCGACGATAAACTTATTGCCGTGGCGCATTCGGATGTTTCTTTAGCCCAAATCCAAGCCCTTAGCGATATTCCTGAATATTTACTGAAAGAGATTCGTAAGTTTTTTGAGGAGTATAAAAAGCTTGAGCAGCGATTTAATGTGGTGATTGAGGAGATGGGGGATGCCGCAAAAGCGCGGGAAATTTTCTACGAAGCCAAAGAAGGATACGTAAAGCATTGGGGCTCAACAATAAAATAGGATTTAATTAACTCACCAATAATTCTGCTATGAAAAAACTTACACTTATTTTAATAATGACCGTCGGTTACTTAACCGCAATAGCTCAAACGTCCTCAAAAGAGATAGGACTCTGGCAGGCAAAGTTGAACGGCAGCATTTTAAAAGCAAAAGACATGGGATACACCGACCCGCAATATGCAAACTACATGTTATTCTACATTTTTCAAGAAAGTAAAGCATATTTCGTGATGGCCGAAAACAAGACTAAAGTAACAAAAGCCAATTTGCCTAACTTATTGAAAAAACAATTAGGAGGCGAAGGAACTTATACGTTATATGATAATTTGGAGTCGATGCCAGAAAAAATTAATGCGAAATTTTCATTGTATATTCCTTACGAAGAAGGATCTAAGTTTTTAGAAGCAACCATACAGGGCGAACCCATGAGTTTTATTTTTAATCCGGAAAAACGAGTGCTAAAAGGGATGAACCCGGAAATTAACTTTGAATTGATGTACCTTGGCCCTTTCTAATGAGCTAAATTTGAATGGATTGATAATTTAATGTTTGTGTTTTTATAACAACATTGCAATAAATTATGCGACTATACATTTTATAAAATGTATCTTTCTCTCAAAGAAACCAATACCTATTCACTCACTTATTCTTTACAACTTTATAAACCTATGAAAACAAATCTTAAAAATTTCATCTTAATTGCCGTTGGATGTTTTGCAGGCACCCTGCTATCTGCACAAAAAGTATTTAGTACGCAATACGAATCGCAAGCCCAGATAAAAGTGTTTGTAGTGGATTATGAAAGTCAGGCCGATTTATTGGTGTATAAAGTTAAATACGAAAGCCAGGCCGGCGATAATAACGGCAAATGGTTTTTTACACAGTATGAAAGTCAAGCTAAAAAGAAAGTGTTTTTCGTAAATTACGAATCACAGGCCGATCTTAAAATCTATTTTGTAGAATACGAAAGCAGAGCGGGCTGGAGAAATTCATCAAAAAAGCATTTGCTGTATTAATTGATGTATTTCAGCTATTGCTTTACTAGCCTTTAATTTTCTGGAAGCACGGGGCGTACCGTGTACCCTTTACTTTTAAGCAGGTTTATTACACCGCGATCACCGGGTAAATGGGCGGCACCAACGGCAATAAAACAGCTTTCTTTAGTCATAAAATCCTCTAATTGGGGAATCCAGTTTTCATTGCGTTTCACTAAAAAATTCTCGTTAAAGCTGCCCATATCGTTGGTTTCTTCTTCAATCATTTGCTGCACTGAGGTCAAATCTTCACTTAAATATTTTTCGAGCAAACGATTAAATTCTGTCATCTCGCTGCCCAAAGAACCCACCAACATTTGCGCCTGATCTTTGAGCGCTATCGTTTCTACCACGGCCATTTGCTGCTGCAGTGTCTCGAGGCCCGATTCGGCCTTATTTGACTTATTCGCCAAAGATGAAAAATGCTTTTCATAACCCTCTGTTTTGCCCAATTGTTCTACTAATAGCAGCGAAGAAAAAAAGAATGGCTTTAGTTTACTGTAACGCTTAAATTTCTTTTTCTTCATTTTTAGTTGGTCCACGCAATACGATTTTAACTTTATGTAATCGGCATCGCCAAGCAATCCCTGTAGGGTGGTTCCCTTTGGAAGCGTCATGCTTTGGGCAGTCTCCAACATTTCGCGAGTGGATAAATTAAGATCTACCTCCTGGATGAGATGGGTTGAAGCATTAAATGCCTTTTCAACATGCGGTTTTACCACAAATTTGTCTTTAGGAACAACATGTATAGTGCCGTATAGATAGCTTTTGTGATTTAAATTGTTACCGCTTACCTCCCACAGCAATTGGGCATCAATATGTTGTAAGCCCAAAATGAGGAATACGAATACAAGAATAATTGCAAAAAAATGTGATT
>JBILCR010000083.1:0-7460 GCA_044353055.1 Flavobacteriales bacterium | reverse complement strand
CGTAACTTCACGATTAATCAAAGGCACACGTACTTTCTTACCTATTAAATCCGTGTAGCGTTCGTCATTCGGATTCACACAAACCGCCGTATCACCTAATATTGTTTCGGGACGCGTGGTGGCCACTGTTAGGAAATCGCTGCTTCCTACAATAGCATAACGCAGGTAAAACAATTTCGAAGGCGTTTCGCGGTAGATTACCTCTTCGTCAGAAACAGCGGTGCGCGCTTTGGGGTCCCAGTTTACCATCCGGACGCCTCTGTAAACAAGACCTTTCTTATACAAATCGATGAACACATTCACCACAGCACGGCTCATATCTTCGTCCATGGTAAACTTGGTGCGATTCCAGTCGCAAGAAGCTCCGAGTTTTTTCAATTGTTCGAGGATGATCCCACCGTGTTTGTGCGTCCATTCCCAAGCGTGGCCTAAAAATTCGTCGCGCGTCAAATTGTTTTTTTCAATGCCTTGTTCGCGAAGTTTGTTAACAACCTTCGCCTCTGTTGCGATGGATGCATGATCGGTACCAGGCACCCAGCAGGCGTTTTTCCCTTGTAAACGTGCACGGCGCACCAAAACATCCTGGATGGTATTGTTGAGCATGTGCCCCATGTGCAAAACACCGGTAACATTGGGTGGCGGAATAACCACAGTAAATGGCTCTCGCTGGTCGGGAACAGAGTTAAAATACCCTTTTTCCATCCAGCATTGATACCATTTTTCTTCAATTGCAGAGGGACTGTATTGTTTTGGAATTTCCATATAAGAGGCGATTGGGAGCGCAAAAATAGATAAATAATTAGGATTGCATCTCAGAACTTAAGCCTTGCGGTGGCTAACCCGGGGCTTCGATTTTAATAATATTATGTTCGCTTAAAACGCATTCGAATTAATTATTATTTATGATATCTTTGGCTTGATAATTGTTATTTGCTCTCGGATTTTTTAAACACTAACGATCAAAATGAAAACACTTTTTCTCACTTCGTCACTAATAATAAGTAGTATTTTCGGGGCGTATGCCCAAACCGGAAACAACGAACAAAGATGGACGCCTACAGTTGAATTTGAAAAAGTAAGCCATAACTTTGGTTCAATACCAGAGGGTCCAAAAGCAGAATATGACTTTAACTTTACCAATACGGGTAGTTTGCCTATTGTTGTAATTACGGCGCAAGCCGGTTGCGGATGTACAACGCCCGAATGGCCTCGATACACTATAGAACCCGGTAAAACCGCTCAAATAAAAGTGGGATATAATTCGGCCGGTAGGCCTGGCCCTTTTACCAAAGATGTAAACGTTACATTTGCACCCGCAGGAAATAACGACAACCAAGGTTCCTTAAAACTTACCATCGAAGGGAATGTTGCCTCAGCAAATGTTAGCGAAAAACAAGATGCAAGTAAATATGGATCTCCAGGCGATCAGAAGCAACCGATTATGAAGCCCGAGGGACAGAAATCGCGTAATACTGTATCATCGCCCATTCCTCAATAATCACTTTTCAAAACAGATAATTCCTTTAACTTTGCACAAATCAACATCAAAAACAAACAACAAATAAATATGAAACGATCATTTTTAACCTTGGTTCTTGCCGTAGCCGGAATGGTTGCCGCAAATGCACAAACTCCAACACCTTCAACAGAACAAAATTGGACTCCGAATATCGAGTTCGAAAAAGAAACACATGATTACGGAACCGTAAAACACGGTGGTGACGGCACATGTGAATTTAAGTTTAAAAATACAGGTAAGGAAGCCTTTGTAATTACAAACGCTCGCGGATCATGCGGATGTACCGTTCCTGAATGGCCGAAAGAAGAAATCGCTCCGGGTAAAGAAGGTACCATTCGTGTAAGTTATGACACAAAGCGTCCGGGTGCTATCAACAAAAATGTGACGTTGACCATCCAAAATAAAGAAAAGGATAAAACCGGAACCAAAACGCTTTACATCAAAGGAAACGTTGAACCGGCTCCAGCCGATGCAGGTTCGCCTGAGAAAAAAAGCGGAATGGCCCCACTTGAAGGCGGTAAATAATTAACAAGAATTTAACATCTTTGCACCCCGACAACCCGTCGGGGTTTTTTGTTTAAATTATGCCCAGTATTTCACAAAAAGGCTTTGCCCTACCCTCCTCTCCCATTCGTAAATTGGTTCCGTTTGCAGAAAAAGCTAAATCGGAAGGGGTTAAAATTTATCATCTCAACATTGGACAACCCGATATTGAAACCCCAACGGAAGCATTAAACGCTATAAAAAACATACCACTCAAAGTAATTGAGTACAGCCACAGTGCGGGCAATGAGTCGTACCGTAAAAAACTTGCCGAATACTATCGTAAAAACAACATTAACGTTGATTATTCCGATATTCTTATAACTACTGGCGGTTCTGAAGCTCTCTTATTTGGTATTATGGCTTGTCTGGACCCGGGAGACGAAATCATTATTCCGGAACCTTTTTACGCCAATTATCTCAGCTTTGCCCTAACTGCAGGAGCCAAAGTGGTACCTGTGCGTTCGGGGATTGACACCGGCTTTGCATTGCCTCCCATCGAAGATTTTGAAAAATTAATAAATCCCAAAACCAAGGCCATCATTATTTCTAATCCGGGAAATCCCACCGGCTATTTGTATTCAAAAAGTGAGCTTGAGAAATTAAGAGACCTTTTGATAAAATACGACCTATACCTTTTTGCTGATGAAGTATATCGAGAGTTTTGCTACGACGGCGAAACGTTTTTCTCGGCTATGCAGCTGGAGGGTATTGAGAATAATGTAATCTTAATTGATTCGGTTTCTAAGCGCTACAGTATGTGCGGTGCAAGGATAGGAGCATTGGTAAGTCGAAATAAAGATGTTGTTAATACTGTATTGAAATTCGCGCAGGCCCGATTGAGTCCACCCAGCTTTGGACAAATTGCCTCTGAGGCCGCACTCGATACGCCTTCAAGTTATTTCGACCATGTGGTGAACGAATACGTAAGCCGACGCGATTGTCTGGTAAAGGGATTAAACAGCATTCCCGGCGTGTTTTGCCCAAACCCTAAAGGTGCTTTTTACGCCATGGCGCGCCTTCCTATTGCCGATTCAGACCATTTCTGCCAGTGGTTGTTGGAACATTTTCGCCATAATAATGCTACCGTAATGCTTGCCCCTGCTACAGGATTTTATGCCAGCAACGAAAGCGGTAAAAACGAAGTGCGCATTGGTTATGTACTCAAAACCGAAGACCTCGAAAAATGCGTTGAAATATTGCGCGAAGCATTAAATGTTTATCCTCAAAAAACTAATTAAATATGAGCCTACTTGTAATTGGAACTGTTGCCTTTGATGCCATTGAAACACCTTTTGGGAAAACCGACAAAATTGTGGGAGGTGCCGCCACATTTATTTCACTGGCTGCATCCTATTTTACAAAAAAAATCAATCTAGTATCGGTTGTTGGCGACGATTTCCCAACAGACGCAATTGATATGCTCAAAAAGCGCGGAGTAAACACCGCCGGACTTCAGATTAAAGAAGGAGAAAAAACCTTTTTCTGGAGCGGGCGTTACCACAACGATATGAATTCGCGCGATACGTTAGATACACAGCTTAACGTACTCGCCACTTTTGACCCTGAAATTCCGCAAGAATATCAAGACTGTTCTTTTCTAATGCTCGGTAACCTTGCCCCGGCCGTGCAGCATCAAGTGCTCGACCGTTTGCATACGCGTCCTAAGCTGGTAGTATTGGATACGATGAATTTTTGGATGGACATTGCGCTTCCTGAACTTACCTCTTTGCTAAAGCGGGTGGATGTTTTAACCATTAATGATGAAGAAGCCCGTCAGCTTTCAAAAGAATATTCGTTGGTTAAAGCCGCTCAAAAAATTTTAGCCATGGGTCCTAAATATTTGATTATTAAAAAAGGCGAACATGGCGCATTGTTGTTTAACAACGAGCAAGTTTTCTTTGCCCCTGCCCTGCCGTTAGAAGAGGTATTTGATCCCACTGGGGCTGGAGACAGTTTTGCCGGTGGATTTATCGGTTATCTGGCCGAAACCAAAGACATTTCTTTCGACAATCTGAAACGGGCTATTATTTTTGGTTCGGCAATGGCTTCGTTTAGTGTAGAGCGATTTGGAACCGAACGTATCCAAAATTTAAGCTCCGAAGAAGTAGATGAACGTGTGCAGCAGTTTATAGACCTTGTTCAGTTTGATATAGAATTGGTTTAGCACCATTTTACGGGACATGACAAAAATCACATTTTACTTTGCTGAAGTTGTGGAATTTTGTTCCTAAAAAAGATGCATAAATCACCTTCGTTTCAAGAAGTAATAAACAGCAACAAACCTGTTCTGGTCGATTTTTTTGCCGAGTGGTGTGGTCCATGTAAAATGATGACCCCCATTCTCACCCAGTTAAAATCGGAACTGGGCGATGCCGCAACCATCATTAAAATTGACATAGACCGCAATCAAAATGCGGCAGCAGCCTATCGTGTGCAAAGCGTACCCACCTTAATTTTATTTAAGGAAGGCAAAGTGCTTTGGCGCGAATCGGGCGTGGTATCTGCAGCTCAACTAAAAACCATCATTCACAACCATTCATAAATATGAAAACGCTTAAAACAAATGCATTTCGATGGCTAATACTGGTGTTTTTTTCATGCCAGGGCGTAGCACAAAATGAAGGTACCATTAATAAAACCATCAGTCCGTCAGAATTCGAACAGAAATTATCGATTCCTGAAGTGCAGCTTATTGATGTGCGCAGTGCCGAAGAATACGCCGATGGCGGAATAAAAGGTTCGGTGAACATTAATTTCAACAGCGCTGATTTTGAAGATCAAATTCAGAAATTAAACAAAGAAAAGCCGGTATTGGTATATTGTCTTTCGGGCGGACGAAGCGGTTCGGCGGCAAATAAAATGAATAGCCTCGGGTTTAAAGAAGTGTATAATCTGCAAGGAGGATTGGTTCAATGGCGTTCAGAAGGCAAAACCGCAGGTAAGGCTTCAGGAGGAATGAGCATGGACGACTACACAAAAGCGACATCAGCCAAAGGATATGTACTGGTTGATTTTAACGCAACGTGGTGCGCACCGTGCAAAAAAATGCTGCCTTGGATTACTCAATTATCCAATGAGCGTAAGGCCGATTTAACCCTGCTTAAAATTGATGCCGATCAAAATGCCGAATTGCTCACTAAAAAAGGTATTAAAGGAATTCCATACCTGGAATTGTATAAAGACGGAAATTTGGTTTGGAAGCAAATGGGATACATCGAAGAAGCCGAATTCAAAAAACAAACCGGACTTTAAGGAGTAACTTTCTAGTAATTAATTAAGAACGTGCTCGTTCAAAAATTATCTCAATAACGTTACACTGCCGCTCTCTTGGGTAAGGCGGTTTTTGAAGTCAACAATTTCGAGCTGATAAATGTAAACGCCATCAGGTAAAGGCTCCTTGGTTTGAACGGAATGTCCGTCCCAAATGGCATTGGCATCTGATCCGCTAAACACTTCGTTGCCCCAACGATCGAAGATGGTCAAAGAAAGACTTGAAATTTCAGATCCTTCAACCTTAAACACATCGTTTTTGCCATCGTAATTTGGAGTAAACGCGAGTGGAATATAATATTCGGTTCCAAAACGCACCAAAACATTACGGCTTAGCTGATCGGAGCAGCCCTCGGCATTAACAACCACCTGAGTTATTTCATACTCACCGGGCTGCGTAAATTCATACGTACCGGTTGCGCCTAAAATAGTATCGTTGCCAATTACATAGTAGCTGTAGCGTGCGTCTTGCGCCAAATTGGTTAACTCCAATACATCTTCGCCTAAAATAATATCGGTAGGACCTGCCCTGAATCCCGCAACAGGCGGAGCAAAAACCTGAATATACTGATCTACGGCCTGCGTTGAAACACATCCATTTTCATCGGTTACAGTTAATGTTACCGACATATATCCCGCATCAGAATAGGTATGACTTACTTCGGCCCCCATACCGGTAGATCCGTCGCCAAAGAGCCATTTATATTGACTGTGCACTCCAGCTGAATCGTTTGCAGTTAAGTACGTTTCAAACGGCATACAACCGCTGGTTTCGAGAGCAGAAAAAGCTGCTATAGGCTGTGCAAAAACCGTTACCGAATCGGTATACCACTCCGATGTGCAGCCTTCATCAGTAATGCGCAGGCTAAGGGTATGCGTGCCCGCAACATCAAATTGAATATTGAGCTGTTCGCGATCGCCGGGCGTATGTGCCAAAGCATGCGGACCAAGATTCCACGCATAAATTGCGTTCGCACTAAAGGTGTTATCTGGTGCAAAATTAAATTGCTGCACCGCCATACATTGAGCCGCAGGAGCGGTAAAGTGTGCATTGGGAATAGGGAAAACATTTACCGCAACGGTATCGGTATTTACACATTGACCATCAGATACGGTAAGCGCAAAATTATAGCTTGCGGCTTCATTGCCCGATGCAGCTGCAGAAACCCAAGGCTGTGATGAATTGGAGTTGCTAAGCATGTTTGATGGCGACCAAGAATAAGAATACCCATCAATTACGTTTGGCTGCAATTGCACGCTATCACCCGAACACATTCTTAAGTCTAAACCAGCATTAGCTTCGGGAAGGCTCTGTACATTAACATCAACAGCTAAAGGCCCTGCAAAACACTCGTTTTCTTCAACTGAAACATAAAGTGTCTGTAAACCGATGCTGCCGAATGCAAGTGTAAATGGCCCCGCAGCGCTTCCATTAATAACATCAGCATTACCAAAATTCCATGAATAACTGGCCCCTTCGCCGGCTGTACCTGTAAAGGCAACCTCAGTTTGAGTACCGAGGCACACCAAACTATCCATATCAACATCCAAAACAGGAGTCGGATTTACCTGAATATTAACAAGCATAGGTGCCGAAATGCACATGGCATCTGCAACACTTAAACTTGCGGTAAACGTTCCAGCAGAATCCCATTGAACCACTGGGCTACCTGTGAACTCGCCCGACACCATTTGGGCACCGTCAAAATCCCACTGGAATTGCGAATTGATGCCTGTAGATGCCGTATAGGAAACCTGAATTTCTGAACCGGAACACACCGTTTGTGCCATTTCGAACTGCGCCACAGGAACATCAAGGATTAACACCTCCTGAATAATGGTTTGTGTTTGAATACCGTCGATATTTAAGCTCAGGCTTACGGTCTTAATTCCGGGTGTATTCCAGCTTAATTGATAAGGCCCCATGCCCGAACCACTTTGAATGGCAGCACCGTCAAAGTTCCACTGAAATGCCGATTCAGAAGCCGCTCCACCAGTATAGCTAATCATAACCGGAGCATCAACGCATGCTGTATCGTTTTCGGCCACAAACGATGGGATTGGAAAATCAAGCACTACAATTTGCTGTGTCACGGGCAACGAAACACAATTATTGTTTTCTACC
>JBILCR010000082.1:0-7481 GCA_044353055.1 Flavobacteriales bacterium | reverse complement strand
GAATGTAAATACCAATGCAGTTTCTATTTTAAACAATCTGACTATTGGAGGTAATTCGGCTTTCAAAGCCAATGGATTGAATGTATCTATTGGGGGGGCATTGATTAACCAAAATACCAATGCAACGGCAGCAATAAATACAGGAGGATATCAGGCAGGCAACCTTACACAGACTACGTTCCTCAATGGATTGGGTGGAAATCAAACCATCACTGGTGTTGCAGGCAATCTTACCAACTTCGCCAATCTGGTGGTGCAGAACACCGCTCCTTTTGGTAGCATTAATTTAACTGCAGGCGTTTCGAACCTGCGTGTGAATGGAGCATTAACCTTGCAGAGCGGTGATTTATCGTTGGCATCTAACCTTATGACCGTTACCGGAAATGTAAGCAATGATGTAAATGTAAGCAGCGATGCTACCGGATTCTTTGTAATGGGTGGTACTGCGGCACAGCTGCTTGGCGGATCGGGAACCGGCAGCTTCCACAACTTCAGAATGGCCAATGCCGCCGGCGTTGAAGCAACTTCAGCAGTAAACATTAACGGTATATTGAACTTCAATATCGGATTGCTTTACATGAACAATCACCTGCTCACATTGGGAACAACAGCTACTGTTACAGGGAGTCTTAATGCAGGCAGCATGATTCGACTTAACGGTGTGGTATCGGATGCCGGGGTAAAGAAATTGTATCCGGCTTCGGCGTCTAACTTTACATTCCCAATTGGAACCACATTGCGTTACACGCCGGCCACGCTGAACCTCACAAGCAATTCAGTTGCCGGCTCAATTACAGTAGTACCGGTGGCAGTAAAACATCCTGCAACCACCGACCCTACCGATAAAGAATTAACCACTTATTGGAAGGTTGAAAAATCAGGACTATCGCCAACGCTAACTGCGAATCACATCTATCAATATCATCCCAACGATGCCATCAACGGAACCGAAGCCAACTACCGTGCAGGTCGTTTCTTTAGCAACGTTTGGGTTCCCAACGGCGGTATTGCAGGATCGGTAAACGCTGCAACTGACCTCATCACTATAAATGGAGTCAATTATATCGACGGTGATTATACAGCAGGTGAAACCACAGAATTTAACATCATCACTACGTATTACAGTCGAAATGCCACTGCGGGGGGGAATTGGACCGACATTAACTCATGGTCAACCGATGCCATCTTGCAGCACGATGGAGCTCCATGCGTAACGCCACCTACCAACAGCAACATTGTAATTGCAGCAGGACATACAATTGCCTGTCAGGCAAGCGATAATGGGAAAGTACCTCCAACATCGGTAATCGATGGCACATTAAACCTTATTAACACATTCGGTCACAACTTCGGAACCGTTACAGGAACAGGAACTGTGGTGGTTACTCCAAATGCATCTAATCAATTTGTTTTCCCGGGGGGTAATTTTGCAGCCTTTACAGCAGCGGGAGGTGGAACATTTGAATTTAATTCAACGGTAACAGCGCAACTTCCTACTCAAGCAACCTATAATAACATTCGTTTCAGCGGATCGGCTACAAAGCGCTTGCCTAATGCCAATCTTCAGGTGAATGGAAATATTACCATTGCTGCCGGTATTGTATCGAATAGTTTGTTTAACAAGAATATAACCCTATTTGGCGACTGGATTAATAATGTTGGAACAACTGGGTTTGTAGCAGGATCGGGCACATCGAATGTAACACTTAACGGCATTAACCAAAGCATTACAGGAGCAACTAATTTCTATCACCTTCGCGTAAACAGCGGTGGCATTGCTGCTTTAAACAGTACGATTACGATCACCAACCGATTGACCTTCATTCAAGGCTTGATTGCGACAGGCTCTAATGAGGTGGTGGTTAATGCAGCGGCTTCGGTAACGGGCGGTTCGGCATTGAGCTATATTAACGGGAATATGCGTCGGATTTTGCCTGCTGGAGTTTTCTCTGCACAATTCGATATTGGCGATGCCAGTACCTATGCTCCTGCATTGGTAAGCTTTACCGGAAGTATTGCGGCAAATGGTCAGATTTTGGCGCGCACGTCTATGGGCGATGATGTAAATATTTTTACCTCCGGTTTGGACGAAAATAAATCGTGCAACCGCACTTGGACCTTAACGCCAACCTCGTTAAGTGGATTTACGAGTTTGAATGTGAAGTTGAATTTTGTGGCCGGAGATATAGATGCCAGTGCAAATCCTCTGTTATTTAATGGAGCACGCTATTCAGGTTCATCGTGGACCACGGCAAGCAACTTCATTGCTCAGAGCAATTATTTTCAGCTCAACAACATAGCAGGGCTTGGTACCTTCCAAATTGGCGAACCATACAATGCAATAATATGGACAGGAACCGTAAGTACCGACTGGAATACAACAGGCAACTGGTTACAGAATCGAATCCCCACCTTTGTTGATAATGTAGTGATTGGTAATGTGGTCAATCAACCCGTTATTTCGGCAGGAAATGGTTCTTGTGTTGATATTACAATGAATACCGGAGGATCGGTAACGATCGGAAGTGGACAATCACTTGAGGTAAATGGCAACATTGTATCGAACGGAACAGGAATTTCGGGGGCAGGTACATTGGTTGTAAAAGGTTCGAGTGCCTCACTTTCGGGAACTAATGGCTTTTTCAATGTGAATACCACCATTCAAAGCGGCTCAACGCTCAGCCTTGTGGGTGCCACCTCGGCTGAATTTCAGAAGAACCTAACGGTGAATGGTAACCTCGTTCCCTCCAGTAATCTGATTAGCTTTAGTGGAATTCAAAGTTCGACCTTAACCAGTGCATCAGAGATTGCGTTTGGTGGATTAACTATCAATAAAACCAACAATACGGATGCCTTGATATTGAACAGCAACATACAGGTGGCCGGCAATTTAACATTGGTAAGCGGCGATTTGAACCTAGTGAATTTCACAGCCGACTTAAGCACCACCGGAACACTTATTGGGGAGTCATCAACCAATAAAGTTTTTGGAACTATCGGTGTTATTCAGGCACAGCGTAATTTGAACGCGCCTAGCTCGGTAAATGTAGCAGGCCTGGGAGCAGAAATTAGTGCACCGGATGATTTGGGTCTTACCACCATTATTCGCGGAACTGAACAAAAATCATACAATGCAGCATATGGCATAAACCGCTATTACGAAATTCATCCAACCAATAACAGCGGCTTGAATGCAACCTTGGTGTTTAATTATTTCGATGATGAACTTGTAACTCCATTGGGTACAATCACAGAATCAACGCTTGATTTATGGCGCTTTGATGGAGCAGACTGGACACGTCAATTCGCAACACTGAATACCGGAACCAAGAAACTTACGAAAACTTCCATCCCACAATTCTCGGTATGGACAGCTGGATATTCTTCGAATACCCCGCTGCCAATTACCCTATTGGATTTTGATGCCGAATGTGCGGAAAACAATTCGTTAAACGTTACTTGGACTACTGCTTCTGAAATTCAGAACACACTTTTTGAGATTGAGCAAAGCAATAATGCCGTTCAGTGGATTAAAATTGGCGAAGTACCTGGTGCATCAAACAGTAATACAGTTTTAACGTACCGCGGAATGTATTCTTCGCTCTTCAAAGGCGCCAGTTATTTACGCCTAAAACAAACCGATTATAACGGACATGTTAAATACTTTGATCCGATATATTTGAATTGCGCCCAATATTACGGAAACAGTATTTCGGTAGTACCTAATCCTGCGGCCGATTTCACGGAGTTGAGATTTACGTCTGATGCCGACGATAAAGTTGAGATATCGGTGTACAGCGTTAATGGTCAGTTGTTGATGCATTCAACAGGCAGGGTAGGGCTTGGTCAAACCTCCATAAAATTGGATTTGAGCGAATTGCCTGCAGGACTTTATTACATGAATGTTTATAGTAATAACGGAGTTACCTTCGGAGGGAACAAGACACTTATAAAGCGTTAGGTATTTAGTTTTCGATTTAAATAAAGCCCTAAAACAACAGTTTTAGGGCTTTATTTAATCATCGTATTCCTTTTAGGTATTTACTTCAGACGCCTCTACATTACTATTGCGGATTTCTGCTTTTATAATGACTGCGTTTCTGGCGGTGATAGTGATTCTTTGCGTTTCGGTTTGATGTGTCGCCTTTAGGTACAGTATGGTTCACTGGTTTATTTCCGCGATCGATTTCGGGCGTATCATAAGTGAGCGAATCTACCTTAGTAACAGGTATCGACTTTCGTATGAGTTTTTGGATATCACGCAAATAGGGGATCTCTTCTTCCATACAAAATGAAAAGGAGGTGCCGTTTTGCCCGGCTCTTCCCGTTCTGCCTATACGATGAACATAGGTTTCGGGCACATTGGGTAAATCGAAATTGAGCACGTAGGCCAGATGGTCAATATCAATGCCGCGCGCGGCAATATCTGTTGCCACCAAAACCCGAGTTTTACCCGATTTGAAGTTTACAAGTGCACGTTGACGCGCGTTTTGCGCTTTATTTCCATGGATGGCTTCGGCGGTGTGACCTAGTTTTACCAGATCTTTCACCACGCGATCGGCTCCATGTTTGGTGCGTGTAAAAACCAACACCGACTCGCTTCCCATCCGATGCTTTAGCATGGTATCCAGCAATTTGCGTTTGTTTTCCTTTGACACAAAATACACTTCCTGCTGTATGGTATCGGCTGTAGATGAAACCGGAGCTACTTCTACTTTTTGTGGATTCTTAAGAATGCTCGATGCCAGTTTCTGAATTTCGGGCGGCATGGTAGCACTAAAAAATAAGCTCTGACGCTGGTCGGGAATTCGTGCTAAAATGCGTCGCACGTCGTGCACAAATCCCATGTCGAGCATGCGGTCGGCCTCGTCGAGTACAAAAATCTGTAATGACTTCAACGAGACAAATCCCTGATTCATCAAATCGATGAGCCTGCCTGGCGTTGCCACTAAAATGTCAATTCCACGTCGCAGGGCATCGGTTTGCGGCTTTTGTCCTACACCACCAAAAATAACGGTATGCCGCAGCGACAAGTGGCGGCCATAGGCCTGAATGCTATCGCCTATTTGAATGGCTAATTCACGCGTTGGTGTTAAGATAAGGCAACGTATGAGACGTGGGCCTTTCAAATCATTGTTTTGCTGGTGAAGCAGTTGCAGAATGGGGATCGAAAATGCAGCAGTTTTACCCGTTCCGGTTTGGGCGCATCCCAATAAATCGTTTTGGTTTAAAACAATGGGGATGGCCTGTTCCTGTATGGGAGTAGGTTTTTCATAACCTTCGTCCTCCAAAGCACGAAGAATGGGTTCAATTAAATTGAGATCGTTAAATAACATGAAGAAAATACTGAGAAGCCCTTATCTATAACCGCACTGAATCAGCGAATGAGCCGGGCGGCTCGTAAGATTGTTTGTTAATTCCTTCTGTCCGGATAAAATCGCCGGAAGAATCAGTGAGAACGATGCAAAGGTATGCGAAAAAACCAGGCGTTCGACAAGGTATGAAACACAAGCCGCCAAATTGATGGATAATTTAGATGATACGGCTTGCCTCGGCAAAGAAAAAAACGCTAGCTGATTGTCACCCTATTAAGAGCATACTAAGAACTAAACCAGCAAATTGTAAGAATGCCATTTAGGACTCGTTTATTTTCTTTTTAACCTCATATTTACTGCTCCATTTTATAATTAGAGGTGTAAAAATGATTGTTGGTAAAAGCCAATAAAGGAAACCAGGTATTTGTTCAGGAAAATACTTTGCATTCACTACTAAAAAGGCTGTCAATGCTGCAATAAAACCACCTGTCATTCTTTGCACGTGACAAATAAGCCCATAATTTTTAATCGACGATTTACCGTTGAAGTTATGAATGTCTTGCCAAACAAAAAGCAAGCCCAAACACCCGAAGGTTGTGAATACAATTCCAAACAGGTTTGACTTGAGTATTGTTAAAATGCCAATACCTACAAATAAAACTCCTGCAATTAACATGAAAATGGTTAGTACCCAATCTATTTTTCTTGAATGGATTTTGTCATGTTGTCTGTTGTTTAAGTATCGTTGTCCAGAACCAACCATATACAAAGTAAACACACCAACCATGAATAAAAAGTAGTTTGGATGAAGCAGCGAAAGAACCAATGATGATGTTCCTGCAACCAGCATAGAGATAAAAAATATTTTTCCGATTTGTTTGTGGCTTTTATCGCCTTTGGGTCGCAATATGTTTATCAATCCAAATAAAAGTCCCGAAGAACCCGAAACTACGTGCATAACTAAAAACACTTTGAAGACTAGATTCATCTCATTTTTCGATTAAAATGAATGCTAACTTACCTAAATTCGCTGTTGAAAATTTGAAAATATGAAAGCAATTATATTTGCCGCGTTTTGCATTTCCATTGGGGTAAATACAAATCTTCACAGTCAAAACCTTATCCTCGATTCACCGCCTCAAGGCAGCATTCGTACCGCTGCGGAGTGGGAAGAAATCCAGGCATTGGTGGTTACCTGGCGCGATTACAAGGCGACATTGGCAGAAATTATTCGCTATGCTCAAGAAGAATGTAAAGTAATTGTTCATGCCACAAATGCGGCGACTGCGCAAAGCGAATTGGTAAACACATACAATGTGCCTATTGGACCCAACGTTCAATTTGTAAGTCAACCTAGTAATTCACTTTGGATTCGTGATTATGGTGCCAATACGACGTATTTGAACGATGTTGATTCACTTTTCCTCGTCGATTGGAAATACAATAGACCTACCCGCGTTCAAGACGATAGCATACCGCGTCGTTATGCCCGCGAGTTAGACTTAAATCTGGTACAAACCACATTGGCTCCCAATCGTTTGGTGCATACCGGTGGTAATTTTATGTCGGACGGTTTTGGTACGGCATTTTCATCCAATTTAATTCTTGAAGAAAATACAGACAAGACCGAAGCCCAGATAGATGCCATCATGGAAAACTATATGGGGATTAATCGTTATATAAAAATGGAGGTGTTGCCTTATGATGGCATACATCATATCGACATGCACATGAAGCTGCTCGACGAAGAAACGTTACTCTGGGCTCAATATCCCAACGGAGTAGCCGATGGGCCTCAAATAGAAGCTAATTTGGCTTACGTACTTGATAATTTCAATTCGGTATTTGGTACACCTTATAAAATGGTTCGCATTGTGGCACCTCCCGATTATACTGCCAACGGTAGCCCCATTTATCCAAATAATTCCAGTGCCGATTATCGCACGTATTCCAATTCGGTATTTGTAAATAAAACGGTGCTCTTACCGGTATATTTGGGCCCATTCGATACAACGGCGGTGCGCACTTATGAAGAAAATTTACCCGGCTATCGCGTAGTACCCATTGATTGTCGCACCATTATTGGTGCTTCCGGAGCTATACATTGCATTACGCATTCGGTAGGCGTAAACGACCCCTTGCTCATTTCGCATCAGCGTTTAACGG
>JBILCR010000081.1:0-7484 GCA_044353055.1 Flavobacteriales bacterium | reverse complement strand
ACGATGCGAGCGTTTTCTTTGTTAAATCGTCTTTTGTTGGCCCAAGTCCACCGGTAAGTAAAATAAGATCGGCACGATTGGCAGCGAGATTCAATGCAGAAATTATATGCTCCGCATCGTCAGAAACGGAACTTATCTGTTTTACCCGAATTCCAATTTTATTGAGCTCTGTTGCCATCCAGGCCGAATTGGTATCCACAATCTGCCCAATCAGAATTTCATCACCAATGGTTATTATCTCACAATGCACTTGTTTCATAGTATGTTAATCAATGCGCCTCTAGCCAGTTCTGCCCTACTCCTGTTTCAACTTCAATGGGAACCTCTGTTTTAAAAGCATGTATCATACATTCTTTAATTATAGGAAGCAGAATTTCGAGCTCGTCTTTATGGGCGTCAAATACAAGTTCGTCGTGCACCTGTAAGGTCATGCGGCTGCGAAGTTTCTTTTGCTTGATTTGCTGATGAATCTGAATCATGGCCAGCTTTATCATATCGGCTGCAGAGCCTTGCACGGGCGAATTAATGGCCTCGCGTTCGGCAAATCCGCGTACGGTAAAGTTACGGCTGTTAATATCCTTAAGATAACGCCGACGACCCATCATTGTTTTCACAAAGCCGTTTTCGCGCGCAAACTCAAGCGTTGCATTCATATACTTTTTAATGCCCGGAAATTGAATGAAATAATTTTCAATTAACTCAGCAGCTTCTTTTCGCGAAATGCCCAAGCGTTGAGAAAGGCCAAACGCAGATATCGAATAAATGATACCAAAATTTACCATCTTGGCTTTGCTACGCATTTCTTTGGTTACCTCATCGAGTGTTACACCATACACCTTGGCAGCCGTTGATTGATGAATGTCGATTCCCTGTCTGAATGCTTCGAGCATTGATGATTCTCCAGCAATTTCGGCTACAAGGCGTAATTCAATCTGACTGTAATCGGCTGATACAATTACATGATCGGCATCGCGTGCCACAAAGGCCTTGCGTACTTGTTGACCACGTTCGGTGCGGATGGGAATATTTTGCAAATTGGGACTTACCGAACTCAAGCGGCCCGTAGCAGCAATGGTTTGATTGAAGGTAGTGTGTACTCTATTGGTGCTGGGATGAATTAAGGCAGGTAATGCCTCCACATAGGTAGATCGCAATTTGGTAATTTCGCGATAGTCTAAAATTTTACCAATAATGGGATGTTGCTTTTCGAGTTTGCTTAATACTTCTTCGTTGGTCGAATACTGGCCCGTTTTGGTTTTCTCTGCATTCGGGAGCTTCATTTTATCAAACAATATTTCGCCCAGCTGTTTGGGCGAATCCAGGTTAAATTCGGCTTCAGATAGTGCGAAAATTTCCTCACGAAGACGTATTAGATCCTGCTCTAGTTCAATAGAATAACGGTTTAAAAAGTCACGGTCAATTTTAACCCCCTCAGCTTCCATATCGGCCAGAACAGGAATTAATGGAAGCTCTATGGTTTGCAGCACCGACTCCACCTCACGGCTTTTCACCAAAGGATCTATAATATGCTTTAGTTGTAGCGTGATGTCTGCATCCTCAGCGGCATATTCTGTAATCTGCTCCAAAGGCACGTTGCGCATCGAACCCTGATTTTTCCCTTTTTTGCCAATTAGCTCTTCTATTTTCACGGGTGTGTATCCTAAAAGCGATTCGCTCAGATAGTCCATCCCATGCTTTTGATCGGGTTCGATAAGATAATGTGCCAGCATGGTATCGTAAAAGGGAGCGCTTACAGTAATACCGTAACGGCTTAGTACCAACATATCGAACTTAATGTTTTGAGCCACTTTTACTATTTGGGGATGCTCCAATACCGGTTTTAGTCTGTTTAAAATTTCGAGTGTTCCATTGCGGTCGGACGGACAGGGAACATACCATGCTTTGCCTTGTTCGATCGAAAATGAAAGCCCCACCAAATCGAGCGTAAAATAATCGAGCGAGGATGTTTCGGTATCAAAACAATATTCACCTGCAGCCAAAAGCTGTTGAATCATTTCGGCCATGGCGGCATCTTCCTGCACACAAACATACTGGTGTGATGTGTTGTGAATGGTGCGGCCTCGTGAGGATGGAACTGGAATTTCAGGATCTGTTGTACCGCTATAATCGGAAAATAAATCAAGCTGCCCCCTTGTTGCTAGAGGTGCCGCTTTTTCGCGGTTTACGGTATAGGTATCACCCAAAATGCGGCGTCCGAGCGAACGAAATTCAAGCTCTGCAAAAAGAGTCGCCAATTTTTCGCGGTCGGGTTCGGATATGAGCAGGTCTTCGTCGCTTACTTCAACGGGCACATCCAGTATAATTGTAGCGAGCATTTTTGAAACCAGCGCCTGTTCGCGAAACTGCTCCACATTCTCGCGCAATTTCCCTTTTAACTCTGCCGAACGTTCTAATACCGCCTCCATCGAACCAAAATCCTGTATCAGCTTTTTGGCGGTTTTCTCCCCTACACCGGGAATCCCGGGTATGTTATCCACCGAATCGCCCCACATTCCTAAAATATCAATTACCTGCAACGGCGATTTTACTTCCCATTTTTCCTGAATTTCTTTAACCCCCAATATTTCAACATCGCTGCCTTGTCTTCCGGGCTTATAGATAAAAATGTTGGACTCTACCAGCTGTCCATAGTCTTTATCGGGTGTTACCATATACACCACATGATCTTCGCGAGCCTTTTGTTTGGCGATGGTTCCAATAATATCGTCGGCTTCATAGCCCGGTACTTCGAGCATCGGAATATGGAATGCTTTGATAATTTCACGAATCCAGGGAATTGACTTTTGAATATCTTCAGGCATCTCCTCACGATGTGCCTTGTAAAAGCTAAACTCAACAGCTCGTGTAGTTTCTTCGGCCGAATCAAATACCACGGCTAAATGGGTTGGGTTTTCCTTCTGGATTAAGTCCATCAAAGTAGTGGTAAATCCACTAATAGCGCTCACATTCATTCCTTTTGAATTAATGAGAGGATTTCGACTAAAGGCAAAATAAGCTCTGTAAATCAAGGCATAAGCATCGAGCAAAAAGAGGCGTTTATCGTCGTTCGGATTAATGTTCATAGTTCAAGTCTAGGGCTGCTAACCGTGTTTTAAAGGGCGTTTCTTTATCATTCCGCCCCGTGTATCTTTCACATTGTTCATTACCACAAATGCGGTAGGTTCAATTTTTTCAATTTCGGTATTGAGCTTGTTTAATTCGAGTCGGGTAATTACCGTGTATATGATTTCCACCTCACTTTTAGAACCGGTTTTTCCGAACCCTTTTTTCCCATTATAAACGGTTACACCGCGCCCTAAATGTTCTGTAATCATGGTTTGGATTTCTTCACTTTTTGAGGCCACTATGGTTACGCCTACATATTCATCGATACCTTCGGATATGAAATCGAGTGTTTTGGATGCGGCAAAATAGGTAACCATGGAATAAAGCGCCGTTTCTACACTTAGAAAATAGGCCGCAATAGAAAACAGAATTACATTAAAAATTAGAATTACATCACCAATAGAGGCACTGAGTTTTCTACTCAGGTAAATAGCCAAAATTTCGGTGCCGTCAATTACCGAACCGGCTCTTACCGCTAGGCCAATACCTGCACCCAGAAAAAAACCACCAAAAAATGAGGCCAGAAATGTGTCGGGAGTAATTTGTGGAAACGAAAACAAACTCAATCCCAAGGCCAAGCCCAAAATGGCCAATGTGGTTTTAATAGCAAATTTATTCCCTAAAAAAGAATAGCCCAATACCACAAATGGAATGTTCACTAAAATGATGAGCATAGAGATCGACCATCCACTTAACGCATTGGTTAAAAGCGATATGCCAGTAGCACCTCCATCTATAAATTGATTAGGCAGAATAAAGCCTTGCAGCCCAAAACATGCAGAGACAATGGCCGCCAGAATTAAAATAGTATCCTTAAACGAACGCTTTAGGTTAATTTTTAAGATCCGATATGCAATTGCAAAGCGGTAAGGTGTTTCGTTTAAAGGTTTACCGGCTCGGTCTTTTGCGCGATTCAGAAGTATGCGCCTTAAAACACGATCTAAAAATGTACTCATACATTAATCGATGCGTTTTAACGACCATGTAAATCCTAAACCAACGGTAAAATAGCCAATTTCGCTTTTTAAATCGCTGCTTTCATAACTTATTACTCCGTTGTTTAGCCCGATCTTTTCTGGACTAAAATATCCAAATACGTGGGTGTAGCCCATACGCACGTTCATGGCGAAATGGTCCTCAAAATAATAGGTTAACAAAATGCGCGGTTCAATAAAACGGGTATTGAAGGCCGCATCTTTGGCATCGCCTTTAAAATCATACCTAAGTTTGGTGTACCATGCCATGGTATTGCCATAATATAACCCTGTAGAAAGGAACGTATAATCGCCTAGCCAGCTCAAATAATTAAGCCCAATACCTTGAGAAAACAAATTCAATCGGGTACTGGTTCTTCCGAAATCGTCAATATTGTCCTTATCATCTTTATTTACCATAGTGCTTCGTACTTGCAATGCAGAATAACGTAAAAGGGCACTGGCGCTGAATTTACTGCTGAGGCCAAAATCAAAAAGCATGGAAGCATCGCCTGCAGAATTGAAATTATTCTGAAATGCATTGGGGGTGGCAATGCTCGAGATGCCGCCATCTATTCCAATAGAAAACGGAATACGTCTTTTCTTAAAATCACCGCCCTCTTCGTCCTGCGCGTTAAGCACGTGAAAGTTCAGAAAAATCAGGACAAAGAAAAGAACGGATCTAACAAGCATATTATTCATTTTCAGCTTTAACCATGGCTGCATTTATTCCCATATTGGAGAACCCTCCATCGTGAAATAGATTTTGCATGGTGACCATACGTGTATAATCAGAGAACAACGAAATGCAGTAGTTGGCACAATCAAGTGCCGAGGCATTGCCCAAAGGCGACATGGTATCGGCATAGTTGAAAAACTCCTTAAAGCCAGGCACTCCGCTACCGGCAGTGGTCCAGGTAGGCGACTGCGAAATGGTATTTACACGCACTTTTTTAGTCTTTCCATAATGATAGCCAAAACTACGAGCAACGGATTCGAGCATGGCTTTGGCTTCGGCCATATCACTGTAATCGGGGAAGGTGCGCTGGGCGGCAATGTAACTGAGTGCCACCACCGATGCCCACTCATTTAATGCATCCAGCTTATAGGCAGCCTGAAGCGCGCGGTGCAGCGACATGGCAGAAACATCAAGGGTTTTATGGAAGAAATCATAATTCAAATCGGTGTACGGACGCGCTTTGCGCACATTGGGCGACATACCGATAGAATGCAACACAAAATCAATTTTACCGCCCAAAACCTGAGTAGCTTCTGTAAAGAGCTTGGTTAAATCATCATCCGAAGTAGCGTCGGCCGGAATAATCTGCGCATGGCACTTAGCGGCAAGCTTGTTTATTTCGCCCATGCGCATAGCAATAGGCGCATTGGTCAATAATATCTGAGCCCCCTCTTCGTGGGCACGTTCGGCCACTTTCCAGGCAATGCTTTGTTCGTCGAGTGCGCCAAAAATAATTCCGCGTTTTCCTTTTAAAATCTGTGTCATGTGTTTTAAAAATTTCGTTCAAAATTAATTAATTCATGCTTCGTTTTTTCATTAAAGCCCTTGCATTAGAACGCGCCTCTTTCGAGAGATTTTGTCCGCTGAGCATTGAGGCAATATGGTCGATACGTTCATCGCCCAGAATACGAATTATTTGTGTTTCGGTTTGATTGCCCGTGGTGCTTTTCTGAACCAGCAAATGATCGTTACCCTGCGAAGCAATTTGAGGCAAATGGGTAATACACAACACTTGCAGATGTTCACTCATCGAAGATAGCATCGAGCCCATGGCATCGGCCACAGCACCCGAAACACCGGTATCAATTTCGTCGAACACCACGCTGGGCAGCTGTGTAGTTGAAACCAATATATATTTAAGGCACAGCATAAAACGCGAAAGTTCGCCGCCCGAGGCCGTTTTCGAAATATCGGCCATGGGCAACCCTTTATTTGCACTAAACAGAAGCATTACCTTATCGGTGCCATTTTCATTCCATTCGCTGCGCGTTTCGAGGCTTATTTCTATGCGGGCATGGGGCATTCCCAAAGGCCCCAGCAGGGATAAGAGCCGTTTTTGAACCACCGGAATGGCATCTTGCCTCTTTTTTCGAAGCAATGCAGCATGTTGCTGTAAATCTGCATGCAACTTTTCACAGAGTGCTTCCTGCTGTTCGATAAGCTCCGAAAGATTCTCGGCCTGTTGTAGGCGTTTACGGATGTTTTCGGCGAGGTCAATCAACCCTTGTTCGTCGTTGAGACGGTGTTTACGAAGCAAGGAATTGACGATGTCAATACGGGATGTTACACGGTTGAGCTCTTCGGGCTGAGCCGTATTCTGATCGCTCGCGCGATGGAGTTCGAATGCAATATCCTTTACCTCTTCGAGCTGACGGTGCACGCGCTCCACCAGGGGCTCCAGCTCGCTGTTCCATTTCTGGGCCTGCTGCAACACATTCTTCAGCTGTTTTAATTGAAAAATCGTGCCGTGCGACTCCTGCTCCACCATTTCAACCGCTTGTTGAAGCACCTCGCTAATTTGAGCCGCGTTACTTAAGCGTTTATAGGCAAGTTCGTCGTCGGCCAAGGTGCCGGGAACAATTTGCGCTTCATCCAGCTCATTGAGCTGAAATTGCAAATAATCGCATTCCTGAGCCATTCGGGCATCCTGCTCTTTGAGTTGTTTTAGCATCGAATGCTGGGTTTTCCACTCATTGAATGTGGCAGAAAATGCTTTTCGCAGTTCGGTTGAAAAAGCTGGTCCATCAAGCAGTTGCACCCTAAAGGCATCATCGTGTATAAGCAAGGTATCGTATTGCGAATGAATATCGATGAGCATGGCGCCAAGCGCTCTAAGTTGCTGCAAATTAACCGGAGTGTCGTTAATAAACGAGCGCGATTTACCACCCGGTGCAATCTCGCGACGGATGATACATTCTTCACTGTAATCTAAATCATTGTTATCGAAAAAGATACGATGAGACTCTTTGTTCAACGTAAAACGGGCTTCGAGAATGCATTTTTCGGTGGGATTGCGCACCACCGAGAGGTCTGCACGTTCGCCTAAAATGAGGTGCAAGGCTCCGATAAGCACCGACTTACCTGCTCCAGTTTCGCCTGTAATTACAGTAAATCCGTGATTCACATCCAGGTGCAGCTCCGGAATGAGCATATAGTTTTGAATGTGTATCGCGGAGAGCATGGCGATAAATTTACATACTAAGACCTATTAAATTCTGCACAAAGCGGCTATTTTCCGAAAGTAATGTTAACATATATGGTGAATAAAATAATAAGCATCAAGAGCAATCCGTAATTTAGGCCGCGTGTTAGGCGAATTAGAAATACTACTGCTTAAAGGTGAGGGCCAGCACCTAGAGTTTAAA
>JBILCR010000080.1:0-7498 GCA_044353055.1 Flavobacteriales bacterium | reverse complement strand
CATTAAGCACTACTTCCCAATTTTCCTGCGTTGCGGCCGGAATTTGTACGGCAACAAAATCAGCTGCAGGGTTAGGATATACCGTAACTTTTACATCATTCGAAGTTTTAATTCCGGTGGTACTGGGTACATAGGCTGTAACTGCCTCGGTAATGTTTTGCACCTTTGAAGCGGTTTTAACTCCGTAAAAAGTAGGGCCAACCACATAGGGATATGCCGAATTCCAGTTTTGATCTACCGTGCAGAAATAGGCGTAGGTTCCCTGTGGATATTCGGGTGTAACGCAAAAACGACCGTTATGCTCGTCGAGATAATCCTGCATTCCGGCTTGAGCTGCAACGTATTCATAGTCCTCGCGAAAATAGCCTAATGGATAGGTAGCATTTACCGGAGGCCCGTCGGTTACATCCTGTCCGTTTGCATAAACGGTGCGCACAGTAATATTACGCAGGCTATAGGAGCTCTTCATACGTGTAAGGCCTCCGCTGCCGTCGCTGTTTTTGTATCCATAAGCGCCATAAATAGGAAATCCATCGTAGGCAAATCCGATAAGCGGCGCGTGTTGCATAGAGTCTATAACGTATAAGCCATCTGCTGCATAAATATCACAAATGTTTGAAATCGCTACCAGGTCGAGGTTAAATGCGGATGGATTTTGATGGTGATGGTAATTGCCCATGGCCGGATGTCCTTTAATGCAATCGAACCCCACACGTTCGGCTACCACGGCATCGCGGTTCCATACGTTATCGCCCGGAGGCCCCAAAGGACCGCCACCTAAGCTTTGTGTTGAATTGCGCCACGAAACGCCGTCGCGATAATCAAACAGTGCCACTCCGTTTATAAATGCTCCAATATTTCCTCCATTGGTTGGGGTTGGTGTTGCCGTATTTTGAGTTGGATTGAGTGGAAATTTAAAATAACCGGTTTGCGCCTGTGCAATAGAAGGATTGCCATCGAGAAAAGGGCCGGTAGTATAGGCCGGAATACCAAAACTGGCCACATACACCCAGTTGGCCGAATAGTTTACACTTTGCACGTTGGCAGCCGTAGCATCCTGAATGGGCGTAGGATTATTATTAACGTAATGACTTCCGGTAAGACCGTTCAGGTTTTGCAGCCAAGAAGTAATTGTCGGGCTCATTTGTGCCTGTGCGCCAATTGAGGCTACTAGCAAAAGGGGGAGGATGAGTTGGTTCATGTTTAGTTATTATTGGGTTTTAGGAACGTATTTCGGGGATAGGCATAATCGGCATTAAAAACAAACGACGAATCGTTAAGACAGAGCAAAAATGCAATAAGGTCGGTGCGTTCGGCTGGGTTGAGGGGTATCCCCTTACCAATGAGCAAATCGGTTTTGCCCTCGTTTCCAGCGGGTGAAGTATAATGACGGAGTACTTGATTTAAATTATTGAATCGCCCGTCGTGCATATAGGGATAGGTATAGCTAAGGTTGCGCAAGGATGGAATTTTAAACCGGTAGCGGTCGTTTGTCTTTAAACTTACTGCCACCCGTCCGCTATCTTGCAGCATCGAATCAACGGCCAGTCCGTTGTTTCTGAACTCGTTCGCAAAAAATAAGGGTTCGGTATGGCAGCCGTTACAGTGTTTTTGAAACAAAGCATATCCTTTTTGTTCCTGCTGTGTAAATGCAGCTTGCCCGTGTTTAACCCTATCGTATTTCGATTGCCAGCTTCGCAGGTTAAGGAGGAAGGTTCCTAATGCATGCAGAAAGTTGCGGGTGTCGAGCACGTTGTTTCCGTATGCGGCTTCGGTTAATTTCTGATACAATTTGCTGTTATTGAGTTTTTGTAATGCATCGGCCAAGGTGCTGCCCATTTCGTCGGGATGACTCAAAGGCGCCAGTGCTTGCATTTCGATGTTATTAACGGCGCCATCCCACATAAATTCATTTTGCCAGGCCAGATTGAATAAAGCGGGAGCGTTGCGCTTTCCAACCCGGTCGCTGATGCCGTGGCTGGTGGGGTGGTCGCTGTGTGCAAAACCGTTGTACACCGAGTGGCAATTGGCGCATGATATGGTACCATCGGCCGAAAGTATAGGGTCGTAAAACAATGCTCTACCCAGCTCAATAAGCGCCGCATCGCTGCGGGTGTTGGGTAATGGCTGTTGCGGTTTCGGAAAATAGGGGGGAGCCGATTCATTTTCCAGAAGCCTTTGTGCTCCCATAACCGTTAAAGCAAGCAGAAGTAGTAAAAAGGCTTTCACGGTTCTAATTTTATGGAGTCTGCTATGATAAGCGCCATTTTACGGGCCTGTGGGCCGGGCGACATTACCAAGGGTTTGTTTAAAAACACTTCCGATTCCAGAAGTTCGTCGAGATGAATGCCCAAGGTGTTGCATCCCGGTTTACGTCTAAACCCTCTCGTAATAACGCAGTTTTGTGCCCCACGGTAACCTCCCAGATGCAGCGTAAAAGGCCTTTCAGATGGAGCATTCTCGCTGATGGTTTTGCCCTCAAATTTTATGTGGATGTAGCCGCTCTGCCAGGTCCAGTAAAAGCCGTGTATGGGATCGAGATGGCCTGCCAAGGGGCCTTGTTCCTGAATAACACTATCAATACCGAGTGTGAGCGATATTGAATCGCATTGCGAGGGGATAGCCAGCTTTTGAGGTCTTTCGCATGCATGAATCAGCAGGGGTGAAGCTACTTGATGTATCATCAAACCCTTCGAAAAACAATTCAGGTTGCTCAAGTAAAACGAAAACCGATCTACCATAAGTCCCTTTCCGGGTTCTATAGGCATGCGTTTGCCGCATTCAATATTTTGATTGGCTACCCTAAGACTAATACACAAAGAGTCATCAGCATTCGTCCTGGCCGCCATTGAGTTAAAGGCAAAACAAATGCAGCACAGAAATGCTATGCTACGCTTAGGGTGATTCATGAAAAACACTAACTCCGACTGAATATCGAAGTTAGGGTTTAAATCCCTAACTTAAAATTTAAAATTAACACCCAAGTTCCAAAGAATGGGGAGCTGGTTGATGCGCTCAAATTTTACGCGGTCGAAATAGAAAATATTCTCTCTATTGTAGGCATTGGTAGCCCCTGCGGTTATTTCGAAAAGACTGCGCTCGCCGGTAACGATGGTTTTCTTTAGATTTACATCGAGGCGATGGTAAGCCGGCAATCGGCCGCCGTTAAGCGGACCAAAAGCGGTACCCAGTGTGCCGTTGGTTCCGGTATAATCGGATCCCAAATTACCCGGAAGGGTAAAGTTTTCATAAAAACCTTGCGTTTGGGTGAACGGAAAACCCGACCCATAATTCCAGCGGGCGCTAAACTCCCAATCTACCTGCTTGCCAAAAGTGTACGACACCAATAAGTTAACATTGTGGCGGCGATCCCAAACGGGTGCATATTTCTGTAGTTCGTCTTCACGGGTTACCTGCATCAACGAATATACGGCCCAGCAATACAGGCGCTTGTATTCGTATTTCAACACCATATCCACACCACGCGAAAGTCCTCTTTCGATGATGTAATCCGATTTCAGAATATCGGGTTTATCGGCATTAACGGGTGTGTCGTCGTAGAGCTTATTGCGGTTAATATTGGTAAGCTGATCGAAGTTGAAATAATAGGCTTCGGTGTTCCACTTGAGGTATTTACCCAAATTGGCTTCAAAGCCCGCGATGAAATGCCAGGCTTTTTGAAGTTTTGAGTTTACTTTCTCGCCTTTATAACTGTCGGGGGCATTATCGGGTGCCGATAAAAAACCGTAAAACAGGTTCACCACGTCGCGGTCTGATACTCCTGCAAGTAAATTCTGCGAATAACGCCCTAAGGCACCTTTAAGCCTAAAATTTTCGGTTACATTAAATTTGGCTCCTAGGCGTGGTTCGGGCGAAATTTCAGCCAACGATGCGTAATACTGTATACGCATGCTGGGCTCCAGTACCAAGTTGCCGAGAATAGCTCTGTATTTTGCGTAAAGCCCCAATTCGGAGGTGTTCTCAACCTGTGCAATTTTGCGGTTAAGCTCGTTGTAAAAGGTGAAATCGGTAGAAAAACCGATGGTTTCAACCCCCCATTGAAAGTCGTTTTTGCCAAAGAAATACTTGAAATTAAGTCCAAGATTAAATCCATTTATACGGCTTGATCGCGAGGGGCGGCTGGCTTCGTCGAGTTGGATGCTATAATCCGAATAGCTCATGTAACCGTCGAATGCAAAATTGCTGTTTGCAGGAATAATCACAAAATTAGCACCGCCACCGTAGGTGTTCCAGTTTAATTCCTGAAGGCTGCGGTAGCGCACTTTATCGCTAAATCTAAAACCCGAAAGCCCAAGTTTATTGCCGGTATTGCCGCTGAACGAAATTTTACCGTATAAATCGGTAAAGTTAAATGGGAGGCCCGCGGTATCCACATAGGGATAGAAGGTTTCGGCCGTTTGCTTTAAATAGGAGGTACGACCGCTAAGCAGAAAGGTGGTGGAGCCGCCTTCATCATCGGTCTGTTTCTTTAGCGGCCCTTCGATTTGCAATTTCGAAACAAAGGGTGAGGCCGATACTTTACCTCGAAGGTTTTTCTTGTCGCCGTCTTTGGTGGTAATCTTCATAATAGAAGATACCCGTCCGCCGTATTCGGCGCCAAAACCACCGGTGTAAACGTCTGTATTTCTGATAACATCGGTATCAAAAACCGAAAACAAGCCGATGGAGTGAAACGGATTGTAAATAATCATTCCATCAAGCAATACCTTGTTTTGAACGGGCGAACCTCCGCGAATGTAGAGCTGCCCTCCTTGGTCGCCGGTAAAAGTAACTCCGGGCAAAACCTGCAGATATTGGGCCAAATCGGGCTCGGCTCCAATGGTGGGCAGGCGGTTCATTTCTTTAGAGGTGATGGTGGTAACAGAAGTTCCCACACGGGTTTTTTCATTTTCTTTTTCGCTGCTTATTTCAAACTCCTTAAGCATCATTTCTTTTTCGCTGATGGTAAGGTTTTGCGAAAGCAATTGTCCGGCACTCAGGGTGATGCTTTTTTCGAGTCCTTCAAATCCGATAGCATTAATAGAAAGTACATAGTTTCCAGGAGGCACTTTGGTGATGGAGTAAAAGCCGTTTACGTCGGTTTGTGCACCAAGGCTGGTACCTTTTAAAAACACGTTGGTAAAAATAACCGGCTCACCGTTTTTCTTATTGTAAACAAATCCTCTTACCGTGGCAAGTTGAGCTTGAAGGGAAAGAATACTAAACAGTGAGCAAACCAGCAGTAAAAAACGTATCGGCATCAGGGGTGTTTTGGGAACGCCAAATATAATGGCTTTTGTTCATATGGAAACAGGAACAAATAAATCCTGTTGTAAGCCATTTTGATGGGTTTATCCATGTGTTTTCGACATTATGGTACGGGCCTTTAGCTCGTTGTCTGAAAAATCGGGAGGCCTGATAGATCCATCGCTTTGCCTCAGTAATTCGGGCTTAAGAAGGTTTATGCATACCGAGTTGAAGGCGGTTTGAAATGCCGCAAGGGTATATTGGCCAAAAAAGTTCATGCCGCGCAAGTATCCGGGTTCTTGATATTCCTCAAATGTGGTAGTGTAGCCACTATATTCATTGGCGTTCTGACAAATAATTACATCGAGAATACCTCGATTGAGCAGTTTCGACAAAATACTTTTTTTGAGCCGTGTGGCGGCAATGGTAGTAATTTCGCCCGGATAGCCCACTATGGCCACATCGCCAATAATTAATATTTGCATGGGAATAATGGCCGGAAACCAGGTATGTTCTTTAAGTCCACCCGCATTGTATTGCCGTTTTAACTCATCGGCCACATCGGATAGGGGTAAGGGCAGCCGCAATCGATTCAGATTTCTGAAACCCAGAATACGATTTTCATGAAGTTCGGCCAATATTTTTTTGGGGCCGTGGGCTTCGGTGAGTTTTGAAAAATCGCTACGCGAAGATTTTCGAGCAAAAATGGGCAAGGTGCGTAATACATTTCGGTATTTAACCCATGAAGAAATAAGGGTGGTGGTAACGGTATCCATCCCGGGATTGTCCACGGCGTTGCCATCGAGCAGGGCAAGGCCGGCCGCAGCCTGTCCGCAGGCATGCGGTTTATGATCGGGCGTAAACTCGGGTGCGCCACTCAAAGCCGAAAGGTTAAAATATTGTTGTTCGAAGTCGAGCGTTTCGTTGAGTGCAATTTGCTCGTCGGCCACTTCGAGCAGGTGTTTGCTTTTTTCGAATTGCAGAAATCCGTTGAAATAGGCACTTTTAAATTCGTCTTCGAACTTTCCGCGCGGCCACCATTTGGCGCGACCGTGGTGGTTTGGCGATATATCGGCACAGGCTTCACAGGCAAAACCGGCCACAAAATTGGGCTGATCGGCCTGGTCGTGTTCGAGCAGCGATGCGGCATATCCTTTATTATCGGAATGGATGCGGGTATTTTCCTGCGAAATGGAGGTGCCCTGCACACCAAACCAGTTGATTACCCCTTTGTGTGTGCCGTCTGAACTCAGGATGTGAATTTGTTTCATGAGCCGGTCGGTAGCCAGGTGCGTGGTGTTTTCGTCGCGCTGCTGTACCTCGGGATTTCGGTTGTAGGCGTCGAGATTACGATTGAACGCTACATCGGCATCATCGGTAAATTCGCCCGCGTTGAGGTAGAGGCTCGCTTCTTCGAGGTCGTCGCAGGCCTTGAGCAAGGCTTCGGCTCCTGCTTGTGCATAGGCTTCAAACACAGAAGGCACAAAGCCGCCGCAGCTTAGGTTCATCATGGCGTAATGGCTGGCGCCACCCGGTGCGCTGTGGGTGTTTTGCCCGCAGCATAATACGTTGGCATCGCTCAATCCGGCATCGGGGTTAAGCACGTAGCATCGGGCAATGATGTCTTTTTTGAGATGGTGCGAAACGGTGTAGGTTTCGAGGATAAGGATAGCATTGCGTTTTGTGCCCGACTCAAATACAAAGGCTCGGGCAAAAAGATCGGTTTCGGCGCCATCGGCTTTATGGCTCAATCGGCCGTAACCGTAGAGCGGAAGCTGTTTTTTACGTATAACCACCGGTACCCGGGCAACACCAACGCGCATGCTTTAGTATAAGAATGAGCCGCAAATTTACGCTTCAAAGCAATAGCTGAAACGCTTGTTGGTATTTTCGCTTCGTGTTCTTTATCAGCATAATAGTGCAATTTTTAAATAATTTTTCGTTAGTTGTTTGGAGCATATCAATAAAGCTGTATTTTTGCGCTCCCAATCGTACCAATTTGTGCGTTTGATTCTGGTTCGGTAGTTCAGCTGGTTAGAATGCCGCCCTGTCACGGCGGAGGTCGCGGGTTCGAGTCCCGTCCGGACCGCTGATAAAAAAGCCCTCGCTTAAGAGGGCTTTTTTTATTTTAACCCTGCAGGTGTAACACTAAATATAAGTCTGGGAGCTTTGGAGGTATTTGGTGGTAAATAGGTTTGAATAGTCACCTATTAATATTATATAATTGTTTGTTCAAAGGGATGTATTCATG
>JBILCR010000079.1:0-7510 GCA_044353055.1 Flavobacteriales bacterium | reverse complement strand
TTGATGGCAAGACCATTTTATCGCAGGCAATAAGTTACAGCCAGGAGCTAACGCTATTCACACGGTTATGGCCCTCGGGGGTGTATTTAATTGCCATAAGCACCTCACAAGGCACTGATTTTTTAAAATGGATTAAAACAAGCGATTAAATACCGCGATACTTTCCTCGTTTTTTTTCATAATTCACCTCCGCTCCCCCGGGGCTTTAGCCCAATTTTTCACCCCGAGGCTTTTGCTCCATTTTTCATCCCCGGGGCTTTAGCCCCGGGATAAAAAATCCTTGGGGCTTCGCCTCAAACCTACTTCACATTTACAAAAACCTGCTGCACATCATCGTCTTCCTCAATTTTTTCGACAAGCTCGTTAATCTCCTCTTCCTGTTCGGCGGTCAATTCAACCGTGGTTAAAGGTATGCGCACCAACTCCGAACCCGCAATGCTCAAATTGCGGCGCTCGAGCTCGGTTTGCATTTTATGGTAATCGGTAAATGCGGTATAAATGTAAATCAAGCCTTCATCGAGATGGATTTCCTCCAACCCATGATCAATCAGCTCCAATTCAAGCTCTTCAAGGTCGAGCCCATCGGCGTTGAGTTTAAACAATGCCTTACGTTCGAGTATAAAATCAAGCGAGCCGGTTTTACCCAACGATCCGCCGGCACGCGTAAGATACATTCTTACATTAGCCACCGTGCGGGTTGGATTATCGGTGGCAGTTTCAATTAAAATGGCTACACCATACGGTAAATAGCCTTCATAAACCACCTCCGAAAAATCGCCTGCTCCCTTATCGTGGGCACGCTTCACTGCCGCCTCAATACGATCTTTAGGCATATTAATGGCCTTGGCATTGCGCATGGCCGCACGTAAACGCGGATTTCCATCGGGGTCAGGGCCACCCTGCTTCACGGCAATGGCTATTTCCTTACCAATGCGTGTAAATGATTTAGCCATCCTATCGTAGCGTGCAAACATCTTGTGCTTGCGTTTTTCGAAAATGCGTCCCATGAATACGTGTTTTAATTGACAAAACTAAAAAATGTCTGCTTATGATAGCTCCTAAGCAAGGCGATTAAAAAATAAAATCCGCCTAAACCAATTGAATTTAAGCGGATTTAGTCGGGATGGCGGGATTTGAACCCGCGACCTCTCGCCCCCCAGACGAGCACTCTAACCGGGCTGAGCCACATCCCGAATGGGCTGCAAACCTACAAAATTTTCATGGGCTGTCAAGTGTACATTGTAATTCTCCTTTGTAATATCTTTACATGGGTATAAATCAACTGTCTTTCTATGAAGCAGCATCTCAACATCATTCCCCTGCTGGCAACTTTTACGTTATTAATTACGCTTTCTGCTTCCTGCAAAAAAGACCCACCGCTACCCGAACCCGAATCTCCACTGGGTACGCTCGAAATTAGATTTAATCCAACCATGAATGGTGTGCCGCTCGAGGGCAATTCCCTTTTTATGGGCCCCAACGGAAAACGAATGCTTATCGAAAACCTAAAATTCTATTGGTCTGACATGTATCTGCGGCAAGGCAGCGATTCAATACTGGCAAAGGATGTAGAATTTGTCGATCTCATTTCGGGCGCACTTAGCTACCGTTTCGATGTAGCACCTGGCACATACACTAGCATGAGCTATGCGGTGGGATTAAATCCCACGCTAAACGGCACCAACAATCCTAACTACGACGAAGCCCAATGGCCCTTAAGCCATCCGCTTAGCATCTACAACGGCATGTACTGGTCTTGGGCTACAGGCTACATTTTCTCAAAAGTTGAAGGCAAAACCGACACCTCGGAGGCCCAAAACCAAACCCCAACATTTACCTGGTTCTATCACAGCGGCCTCGACTCGCTTTACAGCCCCAATGTATTGAATAACCTAAATCTAACTATCGAAAAAGATCAAACTACGGTTCTGCAACTTAATCTCGAGGTGAACGATATTTTTAGTCAGCCCGGCGACACCATCAATATGCAAACCGATTATTTTACACATACCACCGATAATCTCGAATTAGCGCGAAAGGTAATTCGTAACCTAAGCAAGAGCATAACCCCCAATTAAAACACACCATGCGAAAGGGCGTTTTTCAACTTTGTGTTTTGTTGGCATTGAGCCTTACAGCGTGCAAAAACGACGATACGCTGTTAGACGAAAACGTTGTTGTTCTGCCTCAACCCAAAGGTTTTCCCGCATTTACCAGCGAATTGGCAAACGAGCTTACCGAAAGCAGGATTACACTGGGAAAAAAACTGTTTTATGAAACACGCCTCTCCGAAGATAATTCCCTGAGCTGTGGTTCCTGCCATAAAGCGGAATATGCATTTGCCGACTCCGCCGACCTAAGCCCCGGCATTCGCAATCAAACCGTATTCAGGAATACGCAACCCCTCTTCAATTTAGCGTGGAGCCCCCATTTTTTTAGAGACGGAGGGGTAAACCGTCTCCACCTGGCAGTATTAAACCCCATCCAAAATCCTGTCGAATTTGACAACAGCCTTTTAGAAATTGTAAACCGTCTTCAATTAGACCAATCGTATGTAACCCAATTTAATAAGGCATATCCAGACGGACTTTCGGGCACCAATCTGTTACATGCATTAACATGCTTTCAACTCAGCATGATTTCGGCAAATAGCCGCTACGATGCTTATATTAATGGAATCCCGTCTTCTTTAAACGATGCCGAAAAACGAGGAATGCAGCTCTTCTTCTCTCAACGAACGGGCTGCAATTCATGCCATACCGCTCCATTGTTTACCCGGCACGAATTTAAAAGCAACGGCTTTTTTATCATGTATGCAGATAGTGGCCGGCAAAGAATAACGATGCTCGAAAGCGATCGCGGCTTGTTTAGCGTGCCGAGTTTACGCAACATTGCCCATACGGCGCCTTACATGCACAACGGCAGTGTAAAAACGTTGGAAGATGTAGTGGCTACCTACAATCACGGAGGAAACCACTTCGCTAATAAAGACAGCCTCATACGGCCACTCAACCTCAGCGATTCAGAGCGTGCTGATATTGTAGCTTTCTTAAAGTCCCTTTCTGACCCTTCATTTATAAACGACAAACGCTTTAAACCGAATTAATATATCTTTGTTAGAAGGATGATGAGTCTTAAAAAGTTTTGGTGGGTGGTGCCCGTTTTGATGGCAATGTGGTTGGGATGCAAGAAAGAAGAACCCGAACCGGATGATAAGCCTATTTACAACCCTACTCCATTAACCTTATTACGCCCCACGGGGTTTCCAGCTCCATTGGAGCCTGCCGACAACCCCACTACGGTAGAGGGCGTTGCGCTTGGCCGAAAACTATTCTACGAAACACTGCTTTCAGGCAATAACACCCAGTCATGCGGCTCATGCCACAATCAGTCGCTCTCCTTTAGTGATAACGGCAATATTTTCAGTATCGGTATCGATGGTATACAAGGCACACGCAACGCACAGGCCTTGATAAATTTGGCATTTAACCTTCGTTATTTTTGGGATGGCAGAGCTGAGTCGCTAGAAGTACAAGCACTTGAGCCGGTGCCCAATCCCATCGAGATGCATCAATCTTGGCCCAATGCTGTTACAAAATTGAAAAATTCGAAAAACTACAAAAACGAATTCTACGCTGCTTTTGGAACCTACGATTTCGATTCAAGCCATGTTTCTAAAGCCTTATCGCAATTCATGCGCACATTAATCAGTTACAATTCACGTTTAGATAAACGGCTGAGATATGAACTTAATTTAACGCCGCAAGAAATGAACGGATTTGCCATATTTACAAGTGAACGTGGCGATTGTTTTCATTGTCATAATGTGGATGCTGGAAGGCTATTAACCGATAATCAGTTTCATAATAACGGCCTCGATTCTGTTTTTTCAGATCCCGGGTTGGCCGGAGTAACTGGCACCCCCAGCGACATGGGAAAATTCCTTACTCCTACCCTGCGCAACATCGCATTAACCGCACCCTACATGCACGACGGTAGATTTGCCACATTGGAAGAAGTAGTGGAACATTATAATTCAGGAGGAAAGCCTTCGGCAACGGTAGACCCTCTCATGAAGCATGTGGGCACAGGATTAAATCTATCGGTACAGGATAAAGCAGATCTTGTGGCTTTTCTCAAAACTTTTACCGATAGCACGTTTATCAACGAGCCCGCGTTTAAGAATCCGTTTTAAAAACTCAGCGTTATGCCCCCAAGTGCATTAAATCGCTGGAGCGGGTAATTCATATACCGATAATAGCGCGTATTAAGGATGTTGTTGAGCTGCAGAAACATCCCTATTCGTTTTGAATATCGGTATTCGGCGCCTAAATTAACATCCACAATCCCCTTAAGCTCCTCCTGACGAATATTGGGTAATCCCAGCGTATCAGAAGTTATCACCCTTGCAAATTGACGGTTTATAGAATGTATCGATGCACTCAACTTAATCTTATCCTTAATTTTATAATTACCGGAAACACTCAAACGCAAAGAGGGAATATGCCAGGGTTTTTGCTGTACATTAGCGCTATAGCCCAAATAATCTGCGCGGGCAGTGAGTTTCATCTTATCGCTTTTTTGCCAGAACAGCTCGCCATTAAATTCAAAAAGAGAGGGATTGTCATACACCACCACCATTTTATTCCAATTGCCGAATGAGGTATCGTTTACGAAATAGTGTTGATTTTCAATTTGCACATAACTAGCACGCAATGAATACCCTGTTCGCGAACTTATAGCCCCTCTTAAGCCGGCATACACCCTAAATGGCTTCCACGTATTTCGAAGCTCAACATTTTCATCCAAAAACGGATTTTGCTCGGTTAAGTTTCGGTATGAAAGGCGCTCATACCGTGAGTCGGTTCCGATATTCAACACAATAAATTTCTCGTAAATATTCAAATCGAAATCAAGTTCGGGAACCACCTTAAAAAAGCTGGTATCGCCAAATGCCGAGAACAATCCCACGTTGGCACTAAGCCGCCAATTGTCTTTCTTAAAACGTATACCGGGTTTAAGGGTAAATAGCGATACCTGATAATCGCCCCATGCATTTTGATTTTTGAAATACGATAAGTCGCCACCAACAAACAAATCGTATTCCTTGTAATAAAAGGAGCCCAAACCATTAACATTAAAGCTGTTTTCCTGGGCCGTATCCAGCGCACTGTAATTGTAAAAATTTAATGCCGCTTTAAACTTTGTAGCATGCGAATCAACTGGGTATAAATCGTTTAACTCGGCATGAGCATTGAAAAGTTGATACCGCTGGCGGAGAATATCTGGATTTACGTCAAAATCCTTCCACAAGGTGCTTAACGAATCTTCTGGGATACCATAATATCGAACCACATTGCGATCATAATTTAAACTACCGCTCAAGACCGACTTTTTTATAAAGGTCTTTCCAGTAAGATCAATGCTGTTGCGACTAAACGGGCCATCGGCATAATCTTTCAAATTGTTTTCGGATGAGAAATGGCGATAATGAAAACCGAGGGCCTGTTTCTTGGAACGAGTGGTGTTGTAAAATAACTCGACATAGGGACTCATATAGCTACCGAATCCACCTTTAATCAAGCCAGGGTAGAGCTTCTTCTGCAGTTCGCCACGCATGTTTGCTGCCTTGATAGGATCTACTTCGTAAATGGTATTTACCTTTCTGCTAAACAATTCGTATTCAACCGTAAGCTTTTCTTTAACCGTATCAGTTATCGAGGGCTGCTCGTTGATTTTTTGGGCATCCGGAATTTTAGGTTTATAGGAACCAATAATATCCATTGAAGTATGTCCGGGTTGTGCATTCAATAGATTTCCTGCACTAAAACAGATACATGCAATTAGAAATGTTATAATATTCTTATTCATTGTTGCCTCCTTCCTGGGTTTCGTCATCCTCCGAATCGTCCTGCTCATCTTCCGGAACTACATCCGGTGGCTGTGTATCTTTGTTTGACCCATTCTCTTGCAGCAGAATTGCCTCAAGCTTAACCTTTGCAATGTTTCTCAACTCTTCGCCTTCGTGATTATCAATCACGCTCTGCAAGGTACTTTTTGCTTGAAAGGTATTGCCCACCTTAAGGTAATTATCTGCCAGTAGAATAAATGCTTTTGCGAGCCAGTAATCGTAAGAAGTCATCTCATCCACCAGGTCAAAAATCGCTTTTTCACATTTCTTATATTCCTCCTTGTTATGATAAATATGAGCGATGTAATAACGGGATTCGGCGCCTATCTCTGAATTGATTTTCTTCAATTTATTAAACTCGGTGAAAGCCTCATCGTAACGACCATTGTTGAAATGATGGCGCGCTACAATTAAGCGTGCTTCCTGCTTCACATCATCGTCGGCTTTTGGCATTTCAAGCACTTTACGCGCATAAGTATCGGCCAAATTATGATCGCCCTTTTGTGAGCACAGCCTCATGGCATTTGACCGTGCCTCAATGAGCTGATTATCATTCTCTGCAAAAATTTCGAGCGACTTAAAGTACAATAAAGCCTCGTCATTTTGCTCCTTTTCTCGGTAATAGATACCCAGCATCAGCACCGCCTCCGCCGAAAATTCATTATGCGGTTTTTCTGCAATCTGCCTGTAAGTGGCTGCAGCGTCCTCAATCTTATTGAGTTTCATCTCACAATCAGCTTTGTAACCCAAAGCCTGAATCATAAATGCACCGCTTGGAAAATTAGAAATGTAGGAGTTGAACTGACCGATAGACTTTTCGCAGTTGTTTTCTTTAAAATAGATGGCTTCAGCCGATTCCCAGGCAGTAGAATCCAGCGTGCCCGACTTTAGCTGTTCCAGCCCTTTTTCTTTAGCAAGATCCTGAAATTCCAGCACATTACCGCTCTCGGTGTATATTCGCTTAAGACCTATTTGAGCGTCACGAAATTGAGGCGTTCCGGGATAACTATCAATTACTTCGAGGTACAACGATTTAGCCTCATCATCCCGATTCTGATTATACCTTATGCCGGCCATTTGAAGTTTGGCCATGGGTACATAGGCAGAAGTACCGTGATTAAGTAAAATATCGTTATACATCTGATACGCCTCCTCATAATTGGCCTGATTTTCAAGGGTCCGGCCCATCTCCCACCGCGCATCATCCGCATAACCCGAGTTAGGAAAATCGTCGAGAAGCTGACGGTGCGATTTTAACTGCGCTTCAGATTTGCCACTTACCATTTGCGCCATCCCTTTTTGATAAAGTGCATAATCACCCCCAGCCTGCTTAAGTTGAATGGCCTTTTCGTAAGCATCTGCAGATCCGGTATAATCGCTCTTCATAAAATAACAATCGCCACTTCGCACAAAAGCGTCGGCCGCAATTTTAGCCTCTTCGGGTGCATATTTAGCGGTATACTTTCTAAACCAAACTAAGGCATTTGCATAGTCTTTTTGCTTAAAAAATGCGTAGCCCAAATTATAATTGGCCCTATTAAAATTCTTTTGATTAATGGCGGTCAAACCATAGATAAATGCTTCATACCCTTTGGCAGC
>JBILCR010000078.1:0-7512 GCA_044353055.1 Flavobacteriales bacterium | reverse complement strand
GTGTCGGGTACTTCAGGGAAATCATCCAGGCCTTCTGCAAGAGCTCTGATATAGAGGCCTGTGCCGCCCACTAGAATTTGTGTGGAGTTTTGTTTAAATAATTGGGAAAGAATCCTTTCCGCATCATTGGCAAACATTCCTGCATTATATTGTTCATGAATACTTACCGAACCTACCAAATGGTGATTTACACGCAACAGTTCGGCATTGCTGGGGGCAGCGCTCCCAATAGGAAGTTCACGGTACACTTGACGCGAATCGGCCGAAATGATCTGGCAGTGCCACGCCTCAGCCAATCGGATGGCCAACTCCGTTTTACCCGAAGCGGTTGGTCCGCATACAACAACCAATAAGGGTTTCATTTATTATTCGTCGTAATCGCCGCCGTAGCCCCCGCGTCGGCTTCCGCCCCCGTATTCGTCGTCGTCATCGTTGTTGCCATATTCGTCGTCATCATCGCCATACCCACCATATCCGTCATCATCGTCATCATTTGATGAATCGTCGCCACCTGTTTCGATGGTATTGTTGAACTCCTCAGCCAGCTTGGCAATTTCTGTATCCGTTTCCAGATCGATATCGGCAGGAATCTCAATTTCTGCGGTTTCGCCAGTCTCCTCTACGAGCTCATTTTCTGCGCTTACTCCGTCCAACTCTTCATCGTCACCGGCCATAGAGGCCAGCAATTTGCTGAGTTCGTCTTCGTCCTCATCTTTTATTCGTGGTTTGCGTCCTCGTCCATCACTTTCGCTACGTTCGCGTGTCGGTATGATTAACGTTTCCTTGTATTGAACGGGCGGAATGCCGCTTTGGGCAGATATTTTAGGGTATACGGCCTTGTACTCAGCATTAGCCATCACCCGAATCAATTCTATATTGAAACTCCAACCTACATTTTCGTCATAGGAAAACAAAAACTTTTGATGCGGATCGTCTATATGTTCTACCAATTCTGTTTTACGAAGAGCCGAATCTGCTTCTCCAGTGATTTCGCCAATCAGCGCTCCTTTTCGCCAATTATGATCGGCAATCCAGAAGGTGCCTTTGTGCTTTTGATCGAAGCCAACTGATTTTAAAAGTTCGTTGTAAAGATCGGCAAAGGTATGATCTGCTTTAAAATCAATATCTCTCTGGATATCGTCGTAATCGTCAAATGTTATTCTAAAACGCAGGATACTCATAGGTTTGGTAAATCGCTGGAGGTGGATGAATGTAAGCGGTTAACGAGTGTTAATCCCATTTTATTTCCTTCTTGAATCATGAAGTTGTAGGCCTGTTCGAATTCGTTAGGGACATGCCCGTCCAATATAGCTTCGCGTATAGCAGTCTTAATTAGTCCTATTTCTTTACCCGGAGTTATACCAAAACTAACCATAATATCTTCGCCGCTTACCGGCGGTTGCCAGTTTCTAACGCGGTCTTTTTCTTCTATTTCTTTAAGTTTCGTTTTTACTAATTCAAAGTTAGATAAATATCGTTTTACCTTTTCTTTATTTTTTGAGGTAATATCGGCCTGGCATAAAAGCATTAAATCATCAATATCCTCCCCCGCTTCAAACAAAAGGCGCCTCACCGCCGAGTCGCTTACTTCATCTTTACTCAGTACAATAGGTCGCAAATGCAGTAATACCAGCTTTTGAACGTATTTCATTTTTTCGTTCAGCGGTAATTTTAGTTTTCTGAAGATATCGGGAACCATGCGTGCGCCTTTGTCCTCATGGCCGTGAAAGGTCCACCCGTTAACCGAATCAAAACGCTTTGTGGCGGGTTTAGCAATATCGTGCAGTATTGCCGACCATCTAAGCCAAAGATTCTGTGTATTTGCACTTAAATTGTCGAGAACCTGCAAGGTATGGTAGAAGTTATCTTTATGTCCTTTGCCGCCTGAATATTCAACACCATAAAGATGGGTTAACTCTGGAAAAATGAGATCAAGTAAGCCGCAGTCAAACAGTAGTTTAAAGCCCACAGAAGGCACCGGACTCAGAATGATCTTATTTAATTCATCCGTAATGCGTTCCTGTGATACAATACATATGCGTTCTTTATTTCGTTTAATAGAAGCCAGTGAAGCCTCATCAATGCTAAAGTTAAGCTGACTGGCAAAACGTATAGCACGCATCATGCGCAGGGGATCATCGCTGTAGGTTTGATCGGGTGCCAGCGGCGTTCGGAGTATTTTCTTTTCTAGATCGGCTAATCCACCAAAGGGGTCAATTACTGTGTCGCTTAATGGATTAAGTGAAATGGCAAGCGCGTTAATGGTGAAATCGCGTCGTGCTTGATCTTCTTCGAGGCTACCGTTTTCAACAATAGGTTTTCGCGAATCTCTTTGATAGGATTCTTTTCGTGCCCCCACAAATTCAAGTTCCAAAGCACCATATTTGAGCATAGCAGTGCCAAAATTCTTGAAATAGGCCACCGAAATATCGTTGCCAAGACGTTTAGCTACTGAGTGTGCAAAATCAATTCCGCTGCCTTCTACCACTATATCAATATCTTTCCTTTCGCTACGTTTCAAAAGGATATCGCGCACAAAACCGCCAATAACAAAGGCGTTTATTCCTTCGTCAGCGGCCACTTCCGAAAGCAGTTTAAAGATTGGTGCGTGTAGATGAACGTTTTTCAAAGTGGCTGCAAAAATAGCCTTTTTAGTTAGCTAATGGCAGAATATCCATGAGCTGATGTACCGAAATGTTTTCGGCACATTTAAAATGTCCTTTGGGGCAGCTCCTGTGTCCATGCAACCCGCAAGGTCTGCAAGGTAATTTTTCGAGACATTCGATTACAGATGACCCTTTAGACAAGGGACCAAAACCAAAATCGGGCGTGGTACTGCAAAAAACGGCGCCTGCCGGAATCCCCACCGCTGATGCTATATGTAAGGGAGCAGAATCATTGCAATAAAGCATACGGGCTCCCATTATGACTCCGGCCGCTTCAATGAGCGATATTTTGCCGCAAAGGTTAATCACTTTGTCTTCGCTTTGCTTACGCAGGCGTTCACCCAGTTCAAATTCGGCATGGCTCCCAATAATAAAGAGGTCAAAATTATGTTTTGCAGCGTGAATAAATTCATACCACTTATGTTCTGGCCATTGTTTGGTATACCAAACCGATGCGGGGGCAATAACAATATATGGGGTGTTGCTTTCAATTTTAGGTTTAGACGGATACAGGCGGGGTAGATGCTTTTTCCTAATGTCCAAAATTTTTAATAGCGCGTGATTTCGATCGGTTTCGTGCACCCCTTTTTCGATTTTATGTTCAACGCTGTGGGTAAATAAGAACGAAAAAGGATTGTTTCTAAATCCAATTCGGTAAGATGCCGAAGAACATCCACATAAAATGCCTGAGGCTGCAAAACGCTGACAATTTATAACCACGTCGTAGGCTTCTTTGCGGATGGCGAAAAGCAATTTAATTAAGCCACGGTATTTATATTTTTTCTTATCCCATATCAACACTGAGTTAATGTGAGGATTTTCTAAAAGCAAACTTTCATTGCCTTTGCGCACTAAAAAATCTAACTGTGCATTGGGAATTTGAGCTTTTATAGATTCAATTAATCCGGTGGCCAGCACCACATCGCCGGTATGGGCTGTTTGAATAATTAAAATCTTCTGGGGTTTCTTCATCAATCAATCGTAAAGTTAACCCTTACCGTAATGGAAGCGGTTTTTTTTCGTGAAGAGGTATTAAAGGTGCCTCCCCAAGAATAGTCCTCAGTACTATTTTGTCCGGTAATCTGAAAAATACCCATATCTCCGGTTTCCATTTTTCCCAGACCAGCTCCTGCATTTTCGGAAATTTTTTCAGCGCGTATTCTGGCATCTTTTGCCGCTGCAGCCAGTAAATCAACTTTAAGATCGGCCAGTTTGGTGTAGTAATAACGGGGTTCGGTAGAATATAGCTCAATGCCTTCATTGATTAATTCTGTAACTTCTCTCGAAAGTTGTTCGATAGTGTTAATTTTTTTCGATTCAATCTGAACAGTTTGACTCAGTTTATACCCACTAAATGTGCTCGATTCCGAACCATCGGCATGATGTGTGGTTTCGTATTCTTTGTCAATAGACACAGCGCTGAATACCACTTCGGTAGTAGGTACACCCTTTGACTCGATGTAGGATTTTATCTTTACTTGATCCTGTTTTAAGGCATTAAAAGCCTCTTGCAATTCTCCGGCTCTTCTTGAAAATCCAGCAGACCAAACAATAAGGTCTGAGTCGAAATCGCGGGTGGCCAAACCGGTTACGGCCACAGCTCCGGGCGTTCTTTTCGATTTTACGTAATGCGAGGCTAGAATCCAAGTACCTATCACAATACCTAGCGAAATAATGAGCGGTGAAAGTATCGCTTTATTCATGATAATATGTTTTTAAACTGCAATCTGAAATTCGCGTAAGGTGTCGTTTAGCGATGTCTTAAGATCGGTACTTTCTTTCCTTTTTCCAATGATTAATGCACAAGGCACTTGGTAGGTACCCGCCGGAAACGATTTGGGTAAGCTTCCAGGAATCACCACCGATCGTTCGGGTACATAGCCTTTATATTCCACCGGTTCGCTTCCACTTACATCAATAATCCGAGTACTGGCGGTTAAAACTACATTAGCTCCCAATACGGCTTCTTTTCCAATGCGCACTCCTTCTACAATAATGCAGCGCGAACCAATAAAGCAGTGATCTTCTACAATTACCGGACTGGCCTGCACCGGTTCGAGTACACCTCCAATACCAACTCCTCCGCTTAAATGTACATTTTTTCCAATTTGAGCGCAGCTACCCACTGTGGCCCAGGTATCTATCATCGTTCCTGAGTCTACATAAGCACCGATATTTACGTATGAAGGCATCATAATTACACCCGGTGCCAAAAAAGCACCGTAACGCGCCACCGCATGCGGTACTACGCGTACACCAGCCTCGGCATAACCTGTTTTGAGCTGCATTTTATCATAAAACTCAAATGGGCCCAGTTCAATGGTTTGCATTTGCTGAATGGGAAAATACAGAATCACTGCCTTCTTAATCCATTCATGCACCGTCCAGCCCGATGCTCCGGGTTCGGCAACCCTTAATTTTCCATCATTCAACTTTTCTATCACCTCCCTGATGCATAGCTGCGTGGAAATTTCTTTTAATAATTCGCGGTTGCTCCAGGCTCGCTCAACGGTTTCTTTCATGGGTGTGGGCTCTTTTTTGTACGGTATTTTAAAAGTTTAAAAGTACGAATTCAACATAAAATTCAGACATCACTTCAAACATTAGAAATTAACGATAAGGTTGAAAAATTATCTGCTTTCGGTTTAAATATCGGGCTAACTTTGGGCCATGATTGAATTTGAACGCCGATTGCTCAGCAACGGATTAAGAGTTTTGGTGCATGTTGACCGCTCTACGCCGTTTGCTTGTATGAACATTCTTTACGACGTGGGGGCACGTGATGAAGACACCGATAAAACCGGATTTGCCCATCTTTTTGAACATCTCATGTTTGGAGGTTCTGTCAACATTCCAAGCTACGATACGCCGCTACAGCGTGTGGGGGGCGATAATAATGCCTTTACTACCAACGATATTACTAATTATTACCTCAATTTGCCTGCAGGTAATCTCGAAACAGGGTTTTGGCTCGAGTCGGATCGAATGCTAAGTCTAGCTTTTTCTGAGAAATCGCTTGAGGTGCAGCGCAATGTGGTCATTGAAGAATTTAAGCAGCGGTATTTAAATCAGCCCTATGGGGATGAATGGCTTTTACTCCGCCCGTTAGCCTATAAAATTCACCCCTATCGCTGGGCAACCATTGGAAAGGAAATAGCGCATATCGAGCAGGCTCGCATGCAGGACGTTCGCTCGTTTTTCAATAAGTATTATTGTCCTTCCAACGCCATTTTGGTGGTGGCCGGAAATGTCAACACAGAACAGGTTTTCGAATGGTGCGAAAAATGGTTCATGCCCATCCCGGCAGGCGTTAAACCGCTTCGGTCTCTTTCTGCTGAACCAGAACAGACCGAGGCGCGCTTCCTGCATGTTGAGCGTGATGTGCCCGCCGATAGCATTTATAAAGTGTTTCATATGGCCGGCCGCACCGATAAGCGATATATGGCACAGGATCTATTATCGGATGTTTTGGGTAGAGGCAGTTCGTCTAGGTTATACCAGAATCTGGTTAAGGAAAATGAACTGTTTACCGATGTTAATGCATATGTAACGGGTAGTTTGGATCCCGGTTTATTTGTTTTTTCAGGAAAATTGAAAAACGGGGTTTCATTGAACGAAGCCGATCGTGCGCTTCAAGAAGAAATAGAAGCGATTTGCCAATATGGAATTACCGATTCTGAGCTCGAAAAAGTTAAGAATAAGGCTGAATCTACTCTTGTATTTGGTGAAATGAGTAGCTTGAATAAGGCTATGAACTTGGCTTATGCCGAACTCATGGGTGATGCTCATCTTATTAATAAAGAGGCTGATGCCATTCGAGCTGTAACGGCCGACGATATAAAATCAGAGGCAAATGCATTATTCCGTTCCGAAAATTGTTCAACCCTACATTACGCACAAAAGCAATGACCGCATTATTAAACCGCACAGAGCCGCCTGCTTCATTACCGCTTGATGAAGGACATTTTTCTCAACCAGAATGTGTGGAGCTCGACAACGGAATCAAAATTTGGAGGCTCAATTCAGGATCGCAGGAAGTGGTGCGACTCGAATTTATTTTTCACGCGGGCGCTGTTCACGATGCGAATCCGCTTACAGCAACTCTTTGCAGCTCGCTCCTGCAGGAAGGAACATCAACGCGAAACTCAGCTCAAATTGCAGAGGCCATAGATCGGTACGGAGCTTTTCTCGAACTTGAGGCTGATAAAGACTTTGCATTCATAACGCTTTATACTTTAAAGCGTTATTACAAGCATACCCTTCCAATAATTCTAGAGTTAATTAGAGACGCTGTGTTTCCTCAAAAAGAATACAGTCAGTTGCTACAGAATTATGAGCAAAAATTTCGAGTAAATATTCAAAAGGTCAGTTTTCTCGCCTCGCGAGGCTTTCAGAAAGCCGTTTTCGAAGGAAGTGCCTACGGTAACATTACCGAGTCGGAGAGTTTCTCCCAAACAAACTTAGACCATATTAAGCATTTTGCTCTTCAACACTATAGCTTAGAGCGCTGCAATGTATTGTTGAGCGGCTTTATCGATTCGGAAGTTCTTGATACAACGATCGGGGCGCTTTCTGGCGTAGATAAAAGGGCCAGTTTTTTCAATCCCGATGTACAAACTGCACCTCATACCGCTCATGCCACAAAATACTGGATTGAGAAGGGTGATGCTTTGCAATCGGCTATCCGAATTGGCAGGAGGATGTTTAATCGCAGTCATGCTGATTTTTTCGGAATGAAGGTGTTGTGCACGGTATTAGGCGGTTATTTTGGTTCGCGCCTTATGAGCAATATACGCGAAGACAAAGGCTATACTTATGGCATTGGTGCCGGATTAATGGCGTATCG
>JBILCR010000077.1:0-7590 GCA_044353055.1 Flavobacteriales bacterium | reverse complement strand
ACCATTAGACGCTATAAACTGGCAATCGAGATCGGTTACATTATTACCCTCCATTAATTCAGGAATAACACGTTGAAACTCTTCCAGTGTTTTAGCATCCAAAAAATCGGTGAGCTGAAGGCCTTCTACCTCGCGATCCATAACCCCAAGTTTTTCTTTCCACGACCGGTTGGCCCATAACAAACGTCCATGGTTATCGATAGTATGGATCATTTCGGACGAATTTTCGAGTATCGAGCGGTAGTTTTCCTCGCTTTGTTTTAATTCTTCTTCAAATCTAACCCGCTCCGTAATATCAGATTCAACGGCCATAAATCCAATGTGTACATTTTCTTCGTCGAATAGCGGAACAATATTTAAATCGAGCCAATACTCATTACCCCATTTGCCACGATTTAATATTTCGGCATGTACCTCCTCCAGATTTTTTAGCTTTTCGCTAATGTACCGTACCGTATCCTGATTGGTTTTTTCGAATTGAAAGAGAGACGGAATTTTCCCTTGCAACTCTTCGAAGGTGTAACCGGTTAATCGTTGCGTACTTTCGTTAACCCAAATAATTTTACGCTGTGTATCTGTAATAATTACACAGTTGGAGGTCTTCTTTGCTACAAATGAAAGCCGGCGCACTTCATTTTCTATCTCTTTACGTTGCGTTATGTCTTGTATGGTTCCAATGATCCGCGTAAACTCTCCTTCATTATCTCGAAGAGGCCTGCCCGAAATAGAAATCCAATTTTGCTTACGGGCATTTGCAGTTATTTGAATATCTTTTTGAAATACTTCGCCCGACTTGAGCGCCTCATCGAACAAACTTCGAACAATCACCAAATTGGCCTCTGTTAGCAATTTTGCCCAACTATTATCGGTCAAAGAGAAATCAAATGGAATTTGAAAAATAGAATATACCAAATCGGAGGCCTTCCAATTTCCGGATTTAAAATCAATTTCATAATTCCCAATCAATGCCACCTCTTGGGCCTCAACCAGTCTGAGTCGTGTTTGTTCCAGATCAAAGGTTCGGCGTTCAATTTGTTCTTCGAGTTGACGGTTAAATTGCTCATTTTGTTCTTTAGCTATAACCAATGCATTTTTTAATGCTACAAAGGCATTGTTCAAGTCACCTAATTCTGAGGTTTCATTTGTAGTATTAATGGGTATGGTATAATTTGATTTGCTCAACTCTAGCGCTACACGCGTTAAGCCGCGAATGGGCTTTCCAACAAAACGAGCAATAAAGAAAAACACCGTAAATGCAAGCAGCAACACCATTAGCATGACCCGATAAACCGGCTGATTGATTAAGCTAATGCTTTTATTTATTTGTTCACGCGAAGCACCTACGAGAATATACCCTTGTAACAATTGAGATTGGATGGCAGCACGCTGTGTAATGTATGCACTGGTATCATTATTAATGATGATATTTTTATCCAACCCAACAGGGTTGCTGGCAAAAACAGACTGTTTTTTAGAGGAGGAATCGTATTGAACAATGGCAATAAAATCGACGTTTTCGATTTGTTTCGATAAGGCTATTGTTTTATTGAGCCCCTCGAAACTGTTTTGCTCTAAAGATAGTTCAACACTTGTAGCCAGTACTTTAGCGAGCTCATTTAACTTTTGAGCCGTGTTATTTTGAACGATTATTGCTTGCTGCGAAGGATAGTAATACGTTAAAAAGGCCACTCCAAAAAGCAGTGCTGCAGCAAATGGAAGCCAAATTCTTAAAGTTAATCCACCCAAGAGCGACCTCAGCATCATGGTTTAATTTTTATCAATAATGAAGGCGGAATCTCTGATTCTGATAAATTAACCAAGGCAATAGCACCCGGATTTTTACGAATATATTCGAGCATTTCTTTACTATTCTGAAGAAAAACTGGGGCATTTGCTCTTCCTTGAAATACAAGGGCCAACCAGTATTTTTGAACAGCTGAGTGGCTTGAATTAAATACCTGTTTAGAAAACAATTCGGCGAAATCGCATTTATTAGATGGAATCACCACTACTACTTGCTCGTCGCTGGGCCACATGGCTTGTTTTCCCCTGAAGATATCTTGTACTTTTTTAACCGTCAACTCAGATACGCCAATAGAATTACCAATTAGCTTAAGCCCCCCTAATTGAGAAGTCTGAGCCCAAATACCGGTATTAAAAAAGAAAAGAAAGCTGTACAGAAAAAGGCTCTTCATTTTTTCTTTATTAAAAACCGTAAGCCAATTGAACGCGTAAACCCAGTGTCCCCAAATGAGAATGAATGAGGTGATTTTCATGCAGCGACCATAAATGTTCGGCCTGAATTTTAGCGTTGATGAGATAATTAAATTCATAGCGATACCCTAAAGCGAACTTGAGCATTTCGTTGGGATAAACATGTAAATCATTATCGGCTATTTTTAAATAATCGAGCAATATAAAAGGCACATTTTTATCGTTTATTCGATACCCGATATAGGTAAAATTGCTAAAATTAAATGCTGCTCCAAGACTATCGGTTCGCGAAGTATTGTATCCGTATTCATTTAAAATTTCGAGTCGTTTGCCAAACCATGCAAAAGATGCAGATGCCAATTGAAAATCTACTGCTCCCTTGTAGCTATTGCTCGCATCAAAACCAGGTGCAGTAGCATGCCCTATGTGGGCCCCTGATTTATTTCGATCCAATTTATTATAGTAAAAGGAGGCCCCTACACGCATGCCGTTGATGGGCTTAAAATGTACTGCCGCTGTGTAGGATGGAGAGAAGCCCCCTTGAAAAGCGTCTGTTGAAGCAATACCGTTACCCAAAACGAGATCGTATCCCCATCCTAAAGCACCTAAATTTTGCCCCTGAAGTTGCAGCCCCAGCGTATGCAATGGCACCATATAGCTAAAAGCAAATGGCCTTTCGATTACCGGAAAAAATACCCTGCCGTGGTGGTACACATCGTTCCAATAATTCACCGGGGTATGAATTTTACCACCAATTAGCGAGTGATTATTTTTGTAATTAAAACGTACAAAGGAGCGCTCAATACTCGGTAAAAACGTGGTGGCCGAATTGCTGTTAAATCGAAAAACAAATTCGCCCAAAAAACTGATACGCTTGGTTAAGTTGGAAGTCACAAAAAAATCGTGTTCGCCAATCGAAAAATAACTATCAATACTGTCTTTTTTAACTAATGAATATTCGGTATGTCCAAAACCATTAAAACGTGTCAACCGATCTTGTGACTTAAGCGAGGAAATTCCAATAAGACACATCAAGAAAGAAATAAGCAGAGGCCTGCGCTTTATGTTCTTAAATAATTCTATAAAAAGGTAATTCATATTCGCTAAAATATGCACTAAACCCTGGAAACTTAATCGAAAACGAAAAAGATATTCACACCTACGGCGGATCCTTCGATAATTTAAGAAATACGTCCCCAGTTTATATTTCGGGCTTTTAGGGCTTCCAATTTAAGGCGTATGGGTTGATGTTCGGGGAGTTGCAGTTCGGGATCGGCATCGAGCACCTCAAAGGCACGCTCGCGGCACCATGAAATTAAGCTGGCGTCGCGACTTAAATCGGCTAATTTTAAATCGAGTGCTCCGCTTTGCTGTGTACCTTGTAAATCGCCCGGGCCACGTAGCTTGAGATCAACCTCTGCAATTCTAAATCCATCGGTAGTTTCTACCATGGTTTGTATGCGGGTACGGGCATCTTTGCTGAGCTTAAATCCCGTTACCAAAATACAATACGATTGCTCAGCCCCCCGCCCCACCCTGCCCCGTAGCTGGTGCAGTTGAGATAATCCAAAACGCTCGGCACTTTCAACTACCATAACCGAAGCATTAGGCACGTTTACGCCCACCTCAATTACCGTAGTGGCCACCATAACATGGCATTGTCCTTTTACAAAGCGCTGCATTTCAAATTCCTTATCCTCAGGCTTCATGCGCCCGTGAACAATACTCACCTGATACTCGGGTTCGGGAAACCATTTTACGATATGCTCATATCCCTCCATTAAATTGCGGTAGTCGAGCTGCTCGCTTTCTTCGATTAAAGGATACACGAAATACACCTGCCGGCCTTGGGCAATTTCGTATTTGAGTTTATCCATAAGTTCGGGCCTTCTGCCCTCAAAAAAATGCATGGTTTGAATGGGCTTTCTGCCGGGCGGCAGCTCGTCGATTACCGATACATCCAAATCGCCGTAAAGTGTCATGGCCAAGGTGCGCGGAATAGGCGTGGCGCTCATAATAAGCACATGCGGCGGTAATGAATTTTTGGCCCACAGCCGTGCACGCTGTGCTACCCCAAAACGATGCTGTTCATCAATAACTACAAAGCCTAAATTTTTAAAACGTACTTTATCTTCGAGGAGGGCGTGCGTTCCAACGATAATATGTAAGCTCCCTTCTTCAAGCATCGCATGCAGTTCGGCGCGGGCTTTTGATTTGCTGGAGCCGGTTAAAAGTCGGATTTCAATGCCAACGGCATCGCACCACGGTTTTAAAGATGTAAAATGTTGTTGTGCCAATATTTCGGTGGGTGCCATCAAACAGGCCTGAAAACCATTGTCTAAGGCAATTAACATACTTAAAAACGCAACGATGGTTTTTCCGCTTCCCACATCGCCTTGCACAAGGCGGTTCATTTGTATGGGTTTGGCAACGTCGGCCCTAATTTCTTTCACTACGCGCTTTTGAGCCCCGGTAAGTGAAAACGGCAAATGGCTTTTATAAAACGAATTAAAATAATCGCCCACCATTGGAAATGGGAAGCCTTTAATTTCCTTTTTATTGATGTGATTTTGCTGGATGAGCCGGAGCTGTAGAAAGAACAATTCTTCGAATTTTAGCCTTTGTTCGGCTCGCGCCAATTGTTCGGGATTTTCGGGTTGATGAATCCATTTGTAGGCATCGGCCAAGGTGCAAACTTGCAGGTGAGCCTTGAGCTTTTCGCTGATTGTATCGGCAATCTTACCAGCGCACCAGCGCAACACAAGTTGAATAAGCAGCATCATGCCTTTAGTGTCGAGCTGGGCGCGTTTCATAGCTTCGGAGCTCGAATACACCGGTTGCATGCGCGAGGCCATTGCTGCACGTTCGGGCACAAAGGGTTCAATTTCGGGATGGGAGATGTTCCATGCACCGTTAAAGCGTGTAGGCCTGCCGAAAATAAGCAGCACCGCACCTTCCTTAATCTTGTCGGCAACATACTGGATGCCTTGAAACCACACCAGTTCAACCGTTCCTTTACTATCGCGTACAAGTACCGACAAACGCTGTCTGTTTTTGGTGCCCAGCAATTTTACACGCTCCACTTTGGCAACGAGCTGAATAAAAGGTAAATCTTCGCTTAAGTCGGAACTCTGGTAAATGCGGGTGCGATCGATATATCTAAAGGGGTACCAACTCAACAGATCGCCTACAGTTACTATAGCACATGCCTTATTTAGTATGGCAATTTTACGCGGTAGAATGCCCGGAACTGCTGATAAATGAATATCCAGAACATCCATAACCTAGGTTAATTATCGCCGGCTTCTGCAATACAGCTAATGCATTCCAAAACACCTTTACGCATCTGAAATACTTCTGTGTCTGACAATGCATTATCGGGCATATTTCGCACTGCTGCGCGTAGTTTGGGGTCAATTTTTATAAGCTGTCCTTCAACCAAATACACGAGCAATTCGGCTTTTTGATTGCGCCAGGGAGTTAACGAACGCAATACAAAATGGGGATTAAGCTGCACGTTGTTTCCGTTTAACTTCGAAAACACGTTAATCTGCTGGGCCAAATTGGCTGCTTCGTTTTTAGTTTCGCCACGCGAGGTGCGCAGCAAATCGATGTATGATTTTGATTTGGTAGTAGGTACAATGTTAATGGCAACCTGGGCGGCACTTAGGGCATGACGGCCATCGTCAAAGTAAACGGTCCAGCGTCCGGCACGCAGGCGCTGCCTGAGTTGTGGCGTATCGTCTTGGGCGCCGTCCATTACTAGCGTATCGGACGGTGCTGCACTAAGGGTATAGAGCGGATCAATAACGCCGGCCGAGTTTTTAAATGCCATGAGGGTAATTCCCAAAAACACTAAAAGAGCTATAAAGGAAGCCAGCGACATAAAACCGTTAAACCTAAGCAGCCAAATCGAGATGGTATCTTTGGGATACAACAACTTTAAGGCACGCAGCAACAAACCCAGAATAATCGTGAAGCTAAAAACAGCCAACGAAAGCAGAATAAAGGTGGCATGTGCTGCTTGTTGAGTAACTATGGCGAGTAAACCGGGAAGGCGTACTGCAACAAGCTCAACCTGTTGATCGAAAAAAGTAATGGAGTCGCCCCCACTAAAAACCAGAAAAATCCAGCAGAGGAACAATAAAATGGCTAGGGCAATTAAAATATAGCCCAAAAAGAACCGCAATGCATTGCTTACCCATGCATAACCACGTTTTAGCTGTTCGAATGCATCCTCGGCAATATTGCCCGTTTTTGAAGCCTCGCCCGATGTTTTAAAGCGATTACTAATGGTTTCGAACTCGCGCTCAATGTTTTGTTTTATGGAAGCAATCGTAATTTCTTCGCCCTTCATGCGTAAGCGATCGGCTGTAGATTCTGCTTTGGGCAGAAGCATCCATAATACCAGATACAAAATGCCCCCACTGCCGCCAAACACAAACAAGCAGATAAAAATAATGCGAACTATGTTGGCTTCGGTATTGAAGTAATGCGCCAAACCTAAACAAACGCCGCCTAAAATACCCTGCACCGGATCGCGCAACAGGCGCGGCTTTACGGATTCTGCCGAAGCTTGTGTGTTTGCATCGGATTCAGAATCAGGCACTGTTTTTTGCTGATTATCAAGCTCATCCTCATCTACTTCGATGGCACCCAAGCGTGCAATGACGTAGCGCACATCGTCGGGCAGAATGACCTGTTTATTTTTGAGTCGCTGATGAAAAAGTTCGGCAATGCGATGCTCGGTATTTTTAATGATTTCGGCACCTTGGGGATGGTGTTCAAAATGCCCATGGAGGGCCCGCAGATAATTCTCCATATCGGTGTAGGCCGCTTCATCGAGGTTGAAAACGGATCCGTCGAGATGGATGCTGATGGTTTTATTCATAAGCGCTACGAATTTAAACCAAACTCGCGGTATTAAGGCATGCTTTTGAAATAGTTTTGAACGCCTGAATTGGGCCGCTAATGAAAAACACTCAATAGGTTTATTTTAAGGAGCATTCTAAGTATTCAGATCGATTTCAGTGCAAGGGTTTGATAGAAACTACAGGAGTTTCGTGCAGCCTTATTATTATGATGGCGCTACAATAGGTCTGCCACAAATAAAGTATCAGCTACGTTACCATCGGCTCACTTATCCATTACATAATGTCGATTTGTCGCCTTACATCTGCTACATGGTTAACTTTTTCAGCAGGCCATAATCATACTGTCTTGCTTTTTACCATGCAATTGAGTATTTCTTTTCTTAAATCCTGTCTGTTTTTTTGAAATGTGCTATTCGTTTTAAACGTTTATAAACGTTTAAAACGGGTGGTTTGCCATGCAGGTCGTAGCTTCGCGTTGGGCAGGGGGGGATAGGATTCCTAT
>JBILCR010000076.1:0-7633 GCA_044353055.1 Flavobacteriales bacterium | reverse complement strand
CGATTTAGTGGTTGATGGCATGCGCAACGTGGTATTGAACGGAACAGGAAAAATTGCGCAACTCGATTCGCTTACCATTTGCGGAAAAACAGGTACGGCTCAAAATCCACACGGCAAAGACCACTCAATTTTTATTGCATTTGCCCCAATGGACAATCCAAAAATTGCCATGGCGGTTTATGTCGAAAATGCCGGATATGGTGCCACATGGGCTGCGCCTATTGCCAGTTTAATGATTGAAAAATATTTGCGACGCGAAGTAAAACGTCCCGAAATGGAGAAGAAAATTATGGAGGCGAATCTGCTCCCTCGAAAAGAAGATAAAGTCGATAAAAAATAGGAAATGGCAAACCGTAATAACGAAGGCGTTTTACAGAATATCGACTGGATATTGGTGGGGATGTACCTGATTTTGGTGGTTATGGGTTGGTTTAATATTTATGCGGCCGTTTATAACGAAGAACACCAAAGCATTTTTGACACCTCACAGAGCTATGGCATGCAATTGATTTGGATTGCAACTTCATTAAGTATTGCGTTTATGATACTCATTATTGACGCCGAAGTATTTCCTTCTTTTTCATGGATAATTTTTGGAGCCTTTTTGCTGTTATTGATTGCTGTAATCTTTGTAGGAGCCGAGGTAAAAGGCTCCAAATCGTGGATTGGCGTTGGTTCGTTTAGGGTGCAACCTGCCGAATTTGCCAAGTTTGCTACCAACCTTGCGCTGGCAAAATACCTGAGCAATGTGAACATAAAGATTGAAAAGCTAAACACCAAACTCACTGCTGCCGCCATTTTTGCCGTACCAGCGCTAATCATTATCCTACAAAACGAAACCGGTTCGGCATTGGTTTACGCCAGTTTTGTGTTGGTAATGTTTCGTGAAGGGCTTTCAGGTAATTTCCTTGTTCTGGGGCTTATGCTGGTTATACTATTTGTATTAGCCTTGTTGGTAGATGAAGTTATCTTAAGTGTCATATTGGGTGTGCTTGCTTTGCTGTCGTTCATTTTCATACGATTCAAAGGGAGAAATATGCTCATTGTTGGCGGCATTTTAGCCCTGTGCCTCGGTTTTGTGCACTCCGTCGATTATGCTTTTGTAAATATACTGGAGCCCCATCAGAAAAAGCGAATTAATGTATTGCTTGGCAAAGAAGTAGATCCCAAAGGAGCAGGGTACAATGTAAACCAGTCGATGATTGCCATTGGATCGGGCGGCTTTCTCGGTAAAGGATTTTTAAACGGTACGCAAACCAAATTCAATTACGTACCCGAGCAAAGCACCGACTTTATTTTTTGCACCGTGGGTGAGGAATGGGGCTTTGTGGGAAGCTTTATCGTTATCGGACTGTTTGTGGCGCTGCTGCTCCGAATTGTCTTTCTGGCCGAAAGGCAGCGATCGGCCTTTTCGCGAATTTATGGATATGGTCTCGCGAGCATTATATTTTTTCACCTCGCTATTAATATTGGAATGACCATCGGATTGGCACCCGTAGTTGGTATTCCGCTGCCCTTTTTCAGTTATGGAGGCTCATCGCTTTGGTCGTTCACCATTCTTATGTTTATCTTCGTAAGGCTCGATGCTTACCGGTTTCAGATATTAAGGTAATTTAATCTCTTAATTCATCTGAGGTGTTACATTTCAGGTTTGTTTTCAAAGTATATTTATCCTATTAATGCGCATAGTATCATGGTACGAATGATTAAGTATTTACTTTCAGGCCTCTTTATTTTGCCTTTAATTGGCGAGGCGGCAGCTCCCACTCTACCGGGATTTATTCCCAATAAAGGCCAGTGGGATGCATCTGTACTTTATAAAATGCAGCAGTCAGGTACCAGCATTTTTATCGGAGACAAATCCATCACCTATCTATTGAGCGAAGCGCCCGAAGCGTTAAAAAATCATGGTACAGCGCACCATCATGATCATGATGCATCGCCAAATATCAAACAACACGCAGTGCGCATGCTGTTTGATAATGCACTTAGCCCGATTGCCGTTGCTGAACATGCCCATGCTACACGCTACAACTACTTTTTAGGAAACGATAGTAAAAACTGGGCAAGTGGTCTGTTTTCGTATCAAACATTGCGGCAAAACAATCTGTATGCAGGCATTGACATGATTTTACATGCGCAACGCGAAGGCATGAAATACGACTTTGTAATTGGAGCTCATGCAAATCCCAATTCCATAAATTGGCATTATCAGGGTGCCGATGACCTAAGCATACGCAACGGCGTACTTTACATAAAAACATCATTGGGCAGCATTATCGAGCAAAAGCCGTATGCCTTTCAAATGATAGATGGCGTAAAGAAAGAGGTTTCGTGCACCTACCAATTAAATAAAGGCACGCTGAGCTTCGAGTTGGGGAAATATCGAAAGGATGTAGAACTTGTAATTGATCCGCAGATAATTTTTGCCACCTATTCAGGATCGTTCTCTGATAACTGGGGCTTTACATCGGCCTACGACAATGCCGGCAAAGGATACTCGGGCGGCGTGGTATTTGGCAGCAATTTTCCGGCACAATTGGGCGCATTTCAAAGTGTATATGGCGGAGGGCAGCTCGATATTGGCATTCTTAAATACAGTGCTGATGGCACCACTGCCGAGTACATTACCTTTTTGGGCGGCAATGATATGGAACTCCCGCATAGTTTTATTGTAAACGAATTTGATGAGCTCCTGGTGTTTGGAACCACAGGCTCGCTCAATTTTCCGGTATCGTCGGGAGCATATCAAACCTCATTCTTAGGGGGCACGCCTGCTTCGTTCGAAAATGGCTTTATTTCTATTGCCAACGGCCTCGATATTTTTGTGGCACGTTTTTCAACCGACGGCACTTCGCTGCTGGCATCCACTTATGCAGGCGGTTCGGGCAACGATGGAATGAACAGCGCTACCGAAACCGTGGCCAATTATGCCGATGAAATAAGAGGGTCTATTTGGGTGGACAGCAATAATGATATTTACGTAGGTACGAGCACTCAAAGTACCGATATTCCCACAGCAGCAAATGCATTTCAAACACAGTACGGAGGCGGTAGTCAAGACGGCATCATTTTAAAGTTCGACGGCAATCTCAGTGAGCTTATTTGGGCCTCCTATTTGGGCGGTAGTGGTTCTGACGGGATTTTTTATCTCACCCTTAACAATCAAAAACAGGTGGTAGTAACAGGTGGAACATCGAGCGCTGATTTTCCCGCAACAGCAGCCGCATTTCAAACTACCTATCAAGGCAATACCGATGGTTTTGTGGCCTTGCTCGATTCTACAGGCTCAAGCCTCGATGCGTCGAGCTTTTTGGGTACAACACCCTACGACCAATCGTATATTGTAGGCACCGATGGCCAAAACAATGTTTATGTGTTTGGGCAAACTTCGGCCACTGGAAATGAATTTATCGAAAACTCGCCCATAGCGGTCAGTGGAGGTAATCAATTCATTACCAAGTTTGAGCCCGATTTATCGAGCCGCATTTGGTCCACTACATTTGGCAATGCCAGCGGACAGCCCGACATTTCGCCCACGGCACTTCTGGTAGATGTGTGCGATAAAATTTACATCACCGGTTGGGGCGGCGTTATTAATCCATTTGGCACCACCACAACCGGTTTGCCGGTAACGGCAGATGCCTTTCAAAGCACTACCGACGGCAATGATTTTTACCTATACGTAATCGATAATCAGGCGCAATCGGTAGTATATGCTTCGTTCTTAGGCGGCCCGGCCAGTTTGGATCATGTGGATGGTGGCACTTCGCGCTTCGACCGTAAAGGCGTTATTTATCAATCCATTTGTGCCGGATGCGGCGGACAAAGCGATTTACCTGTAACGCCCGGAGCCTTCTCCCCTACCAACAACGCTACAAACTGCAATAACGCGTTGGTTAAGTTCGACTTCGAATCGCCCATTACCGTTTCGGCATTTGTAAATACCGAAGATCCTGTGGGATGCGCGCCCTACACGGTAACCTTTGACAATACCTCGGTAAACGCCGATTTATTTTCATGGAATTTGGGTACACAGGTTTTAGGCACCAACGAAGACCTTACCTACACCTTTAATACGCCCGGCGAATTTGAAGTTACGCTCATTGCCTCATCAAAATCAACCTGCAACATTAGCGATACGGTAACAGTAAGCATTAGTGTTTTAGCAGATATTGCCGCCGAGGTGAGCAATGTTGCCGCATGTGCCGGCGAAGTGCTTACCCTCGGGCCCGACAATCTCACCGATCCATACTACACCTTTTCGTGGTCGCCTACAAGCGGTTTGAGCGATACATCGGTTTCTAATCCGCAGGTAACTGTTTCCGATACGGTCAACTACCAGCTCATCGTTTCAATTGGAGCCTGCATAGATACTGTTGATCAAACAGTTACACCCATCGGCGGCAGCAGACAGCGCCTCGACTCGCTTTCTATCTGTCTTTTTGATACCGTGCAAATTGATATCGGACAGGAATATGGACCCAATGCGCAATTTGCCTGGTCGCCGTCCAATCAAATAAACAATCCACAACTCGAAAATCCCCTGTTTTATGGCCTATCTCCCGCCGATTTAAACCTTGTAGTAACATTGCCCTCGGGATGCGCCGATACCTTTGATTTAAGTGTAACGACCAACACGGGCATTTTTGATGCAGGCACCGATCCGCTGGTATGTGCCGGACAGCCTATTGAAATTGGAACGGTCGACTCATCGGGACTTTACAGCTACCAATGGACACCCAATGCACCGCTTACCGATGCCAGCCTGCCGAATCCCACAGCTACAGTAGCCGATACTACGTTATTTACGGTTTTGCGCATTCCTAATGGGAATACCGCAGAATGTCCGGCCGAAGGCAGTGTAAATGTTTGGGTAGTACCGGCACCTCAGGCGGGCTTTGGCGTTGATATTTCGGCCGCCTGCGACGGTGTTTCGGTAAGTATTTCTGATTCATCAGAAGGGTATTCAGAACTTTTCTGGGAGATAAGCAAGGGCATTGAGCTTCAGGAGGGTATATTTCAGTTTGAATTCCCCTACTCCGACAGTTTATCGGTATTTCAAATAGCCTCCTTGGGCAATTGCCGCGATACAGCATCGTTTGCCACCTATATCGAAGCACTCGACGATTACTACCAAGAGAACAACACCAATGTATTTACCCCCAATAACGACGGATTAAACGATTGTTTTAGTCCCGCCTTGCAGCTTCAATCGGGCTTGGTAATTATTGATTTTTTGCCCTGTAGCGATTTAATTGTATTCGACCGGTGGGGCCGTAAAGTGTTCGATAGTACATTCGGCACAAAATCGACCTGTTGGGACGGCAATAGCCCCGATGGCAGCCCGATGAACGAAGGCGTGTATTTTTATGAATACCAGTTTAACGAAAGCCGTAAAACCGGATGGGTGCACCTGAAACGTTAATCGAACTTGATTTTGACCTTAATTTATTGACCGGTAAGGTTCAGCCGCAACACGACGAACGCTTTAAGTTGATACCGCCTCAATTTTGTGGTGGAGCCGAACATTACCTGCTTCAATCGGTATGCGTGGCAGTCATAAACATGATTGAATTTGCTCAAAAAGATGGAATTACACTCACTGTAGTATCGGCCACGCGCCATTTCGAAAGGCAAAAAGCAATTTGGGAACGTAAGTGGAGCGGAGCCGTTGCTGTGGAGGGAGTGTACTTAAATGAAAGTACGCTTAGTGGGGAAGAGAAAGTACAACGCATTATTCGTTACAGTGCCATGCCCGGCACATCGCGCCATCATTGGGGCACTGATGTGGACTTAAATTCGGTTGAACCCGAATATTTCGAAACAGAACAAGGGCTTACCGAATATGAGTGGCTTAAAGATAATGCTCCTTTATTCGGTTTTGAGCAGCCCTATACTGCCAAAAGCCAGGAGCGCCCTTCAGGTTACGAAGAAGAGAAATGGCACTGGAGTTTTGTTCCGTATTCGAAACTGATGCTCGAGGCCTATAAAAAACGGGTTAACTACGAGCATATTGATGGCTTTAACGGCGCAAAGTATGCCACGAAGCTTCATATAATTGAGGATTATGTGTTTGGCGTTGCGGCTAGTTGCCGATGATGCATACCTTAAAATCCGATATAGAGCAAGCAGGTAGATTTTGAAGACCTTTTTAATGAATCTTGTTTGAGGCAAAATAATGTTAATGGCAACCACCTGTAGCACGCATAGTGCGAAACCTCTGTTACGGGTAGTTTTAGCCTTTAATAATAATATCAATTACTGCAATATCATTTATAAGCACTTTCCTTGTTTTAATGCCCTCAAATCTTCCAATTATTTCTAACTCCTCCAATTGGTCAATTATTCTGCTTGCTCTGTTGTAGCCTAACTTAAGCTTTCTTTGTAGTAAAGATGCTGAACCTTGCTGATATTTAACAACAATTTTAGCAGCATCATAAATTAAGGAATCTAATTTTGGACTATCCTTTTCAACCGGAAATAATTCCATAAAGTTATTCTCTACATCTTCAATCGATTTATTGGCTAACTGAAATTCAGTATAATTATTAATTATATGGATATACAATTTATGAATATCATGATTCAATAATTTTAGTTCTTTATCTGATTTAGCTTTTTCTAATTCGATAATTAAATTATTTCTTACGTATAATGCTAATTTATTTTGACTTGAATTTAAACCTAGAAAGCCTCTCGAAGGAATTACAAATGCTTTAATAGACCTTTTTTTTGATTCGATATCATTGATTAAATCATGTTCAAGATTATAGTAATCAGTCAAATGATTTTCAAGACTTGAAAAATCAGATTTCAAGTATTCAGTAAAATTTAATTTGTTATTAATTTTTTCTACCCTTCCTATCAGTTCATTCGCAATATTCTTATCGTTAAATTCGATCAGTGTGTTCTTGCAATTGGTTAAATTGTCTTTAATTTGCCCATAATATTGATTCATGAAATAAATTTTTATATCCTCATTAATAATCGCATCAATTACATCAATTATTTCTCTGCATTTAAAAAGTAATGCCTTATGAAATGACTGTATTTCCTTGTCTTTAATCTCATTAATTTGATTTTGTAATATTTGCCTATTTATTGTGTTAGCTTCTTTTAACTGATAGTTTAATTCAGTTAGCCTTTGGTTTTGACTAATTTGTGATTCCAGCAATAATTTATTTGTATGTTGAATCTGATTTAGCTTAACAGACTGATGCAAATTTAAAAGCCTGTCAAATGCTGATAATTGAACATTATTACTCATTTTGAACTTTTTCTTGAAGATTGGATGATTTTATACTGTTGCAATATATATAATTGCTTATCGCTATTCAAGATAATTTGCAACTTTACCATAACGGTCCGCGCAAAAGTGCGTAGCCTTTTCGGGTTGCGCTTGTGCGCTTTTGGAATCTGCCCTTTTTCTAAGGCTTTACAACTTTAATTTTTCCGTCTTCGCTAATTACGAGATATTGTCCAAGTGCTTTTTTCCTCTCAATTAACTTTTGCGAGGAAATTTTAATCGCTCGCTTAATTTTTTCTTTATGAATTTCTTTCTCTTCACTGCTCATATATATTCATTTTTAATGAGTTGAATTTTTGTGAATTGTGAATTGTGAATTGTAAA
>JBILCR010000075.1:0-7785 GCA_044353055.1 Flavobacteriales bacterium | reverse complement strand
TTGCCGGCATTATGCAGCAATTTTCTTTTGAAAGTACCCGTTTAGATTTTGCTCGGTTTGCATATGCTTATGTAGTGGATCCCCAGAGTTATTTTATGGTAAATAATGCTTTTGCTTTCAGCAGTAGTGTAGATGATTTAAATCGCTTTTTGATGGGCCGTTACTAATGCTTGATTGGGGTTTTGGGTGTGAAGGCCCTGCACGTGAGTGTGGGGCTTTTGTGTGCGCAAAAATCCAATAAAAAAGCCCGAATCGACGGGCTTTCAGTTTTTATCCTAAATAGGTTTTCAAAATTTTACTTCGCGACGTTTGTTTGAGTCGTCGAATTGCTTTCTCTTTAATTTGACGAACACGTTCGCGAGTAAGGTCAAACTTCTCGCCAATTTCTTCGAGGGTCATGGCATGTTCACCGTTTAGTCCGAAGTAGTATTTGATAACATCGGCCTCACGTGAAGTTAAGGTAGAAAGGGCACGGTCAATTTCTTTTCTCAGAGAGTCGTTAATCAGGCCTGATTCGGGCGAAGGGCTATCGTTAGAACGCAACACATCATACATGTTACTTTCTTCACCCTGAACTAAAGGAGCATCCATAGAAATATGGCGACCCGAATTCTTCATCGATTCTTTAACATCGTTTTCGGTAAGCTCTAACAATTCGGCAATTTCTTCGGCACTGGGTTCGCGTTCGTATTCTTGTTCGAGTTTTGAAAAAGCCTTGTTGATTTTATTGATAGACCCAATTTTATTTAGCGGTAAACGCACGATACGGCTTTGTTCGGCCAAAGCCTGTAGGATCGATTGACGGATCCACCAAACTGCATACGAAATGAATTTAAATCCGCGGGTTTCATCGAAGCGTTGGGCGGCTTTGATTAATCCCAAATTTCCTTCGTTGATAAGGTCGGGAAGGCTAAGTCCTTGATTTTGATATTGTTTCGAAACCGAAACTACGAAACGTAAATTGGCTTTAGTGAGTTTCTCGAGTGCAGCCTGATCGCCTTGGCGAATGCGGCGCGCAAGTTCAACTTCTTCCTCGGCGGTGATCAGTTCTACTTTTCCGATTTCCTGCAGGTATTTGTCTAATGATGCTGTTTCGCGGTTGGTAACCTGCTTGGTAATCTTAAGTTGTCTCATGGATTAAGTTCGAGTAAGGATTCGCTAATTCAATCCGCAAAATTATAAAAAAGTTTCACCCTTTGACTATAAAATTAATTTAAAACGGTTAAAATACGTTAATCTCTATACCTTTACTAAGGACTTTTTCTAATGGCACTTTGCAGTCTCTTTTCCTTGCGTAATGGGGCAAAAATGGCATATGCAACACAAAAAACTAAAGCCAGTAAAAGTACCGACGCTCTCATTGAACCGGTAAGCCATTCTAACAAACCGAACAGGAAGGTGCCCGAAACCACCGCCAGTTTTTCGGTTACATCATAAAAGCTGAAAAATGCGGTATGATCGTTGGCTTCGGGTAATAGTTTGGCCCAGCCCGATCGGGCCAGCGCCTGAACGGCACCCATTACCAAACCAACGCCAGAGGCAAGTATCATAAAATGCACAGAAGTTTGCACAAACCAGGCTGCGCAACACAGAGCAATCCACACAGCTATTAAGGCCTGTAGCGTGCGAATGCTTCCACTGCGCTCGGCGATACGTGCAAACACTAAGGCGCCGGCTATGCCCAATAATTGAATGAGCAATACGGTTGGAATAAGTACTTTATCGTCGAGTCCCAGTTCTTTCTTTCCGAAATTGGCAGCCATATACATTATGGTGAGTACCGCCATCATGGTGAAAAAATAGGCCATCAAATACCGAAACATGGAGGAATCAGCTTTGAACTTTCGCCAAACTTCCATCAATTCGATGTAGCCAACAGTATAAAGCGATTTGCTCGAATTATCAGGACGGCTCCGAGGTAAGCTATTCGGTAACACATAGAAAGTAATTTGTGCAAAAAGTAACCACCAAACTCCCACAGTAATAAACGAAATACGAGCCGGCATGCCTTTGCCCTCAATACCATACCATTCGGGATGCAAAATCATGCTCAGATTAAGGAGCAGTAAAATAACGCCGCCCAGATACCCCAAGGCATAGCCTTTGGCAGAAATACGATCTTCTTCGCCTTCGGGTGCAATCTCGGGGAGCCAGGCATTGTAAAAAACCAATGCGCCTGAATATCCGATTCCGGCCAATACAAAAGAAAGTATGCCCCACGAAATGGTATTGGGCGTTAGAAAATAGAGTGAGGCGCAGGAAAGAGCTCCGAGCCATGTAAAAAATCGCATGAAGAACAGTCTACGCCCAGTGGCGTCGGCAAGGGCGCCCAGTAGGGGCGATATAGCAGCAACTACCAGAAAAGATGCCGAAACAGCCCAGGCATACAGACTGGTATTGAGTACCCGAAAGCCAAGAAAATCGACGTATTGATCGCCGTTTTTTGTGGAAACAGCATGGTAATAGGCCGGAAGAATGGCCGATGTTATACTGAGCTGGTACACCGAGTTAGCCCAATCGAACATCCACCACGCACGTATGGCTTTTTTATCGCCTTTTATGGATTTTTTAGAATTTAAATTATCCAAAACAGAATAAATTTGAAATAAAAATAAAATCCGTTTAACAAAATATCTCAAACTTATGAAAAGCCTTGAAGAAACCAAGACAATTTTAGTTCCGGTCGATTTTTCGTCGGTAACCCGAAATAGTATGAATTATGCATCAGCTTTGGCCCTTGTGTTAAAAAAGAATATTACGTTGCTGCATGTAGTTCATAGAGGATTTTTAGAAACCGAGCATACTTTTACGCTACATATGGAGGAAGTAACTGCAAAGTTGGAAAATTTAGCGGAAGACCTTTTTGAGCAATCGGGCATTGAGACCAGCGTATTGGTGAAGCGTGGTTCTGTATATGAAACTATCGGCGAATGGGCGCAAAAGCTTCAGGCATCAGTAGTGGTATTGGCAACACATGGTGTGCGTGGCTTGCAGCATATTTTTGGAAGCCATACGTTTAAAATGATCAGCTCGGGCGGCGAAATACCCTTTATGGTGGTGCAAGAGCGCCCCATGGCTGAGCATGGTTTCAAACGGATTGTATTGCCTTTTACATATGAACCCGAATCGCGTCAGAAGCTTACTTGGGCGGCCGAATGGAGTAAATTGTATGAATGTAAATTTTACCTTTTGGCAGAGCATGAAAGTGATGAGTACACCGCACAAAAAGTAGATATAAACATGCAATATGCCGAACGCTATTTAAAAAAGCGCGGTGTTGATTTTGAATTGCATACCGCAGCGGGTCGAAAACCATTTTATAAGGAAATAACGCGCTTTGCCATCTCCATAAATGCCGATCTCATCATGTTGGTTTCTCAGGAGGAGTTTACCTTGTCTGAATTTTTTATTGGTCCCGACGAGCAAGATGTAATCGCCAATGAGGCTCAGATTCCGGTGTTTTGTATCAATGCATTTGAAAGCAGTAAAATAACCGGGCAGGCCATGTTTCGATAAAGTTCATACGGTGTCAACTTTGTATGGATTCCACGAATGAATTTAGGTTCGCTCAAAAATGTTGTTTACTTTAAGATCAATCTAAATTCCTGATAGATATTGACTGTGGATACGCATCCTTGAGCTTGAATTATCCGAAAATGTTATACTTCTTCGATTGAGATTTAGTGAAATTTATACATCTGTAAATCAATATGATGTAAAGATGTTGATCTGGTAAATCGCGTAATGCGTATAGACATTATATGTAAGTACATATATTTGCGTAATGAAACTCGAGGACGAGATAAAGCAATACCGATTTAAGAACCCGTTTCAAAAAGCTGGAATTAATTTGGTATACACCGTTAGCATGATGCAAAATCGACACATGCGCATGCTTAAACAGTTTGACTTAACCATACCTCAGTTTAATATTCTGCGTATTCTGCGTGGACAACATCCCAATAGTACTTCTGTAAACGATCTCATCGAGCGTATGCTCGACAAATCAAGCAATGCCTCCCGCATAGTAGACAAGTTGTATATTAAAAAACTGGTAACGCGCAAGGTTTCTGCCACCGATCGTCGCAGTGTGGAGGTGGGGATTACAGCCACAGGACTCGCTATTCTTCAAAAAATTGATGAACAGGAACGCGAATTTTATTTTGGCGAAGGTGCCTTTACTGCTGATGAAGCTGAACTTCTGAATGACTTGCTGGATAAAGGCCGTGCTAAATTTAACGAACAGAAATTTTAACCCTTAATCTCTATATTTTATGAACAAAACAATCTTGTTTTCATCCTTAATTACCTTAGGCTTAATGGCCTCTTGCAGTCAAAACGCCTCTAAAACAGAAGATGCGCAAACTGCCGCTAAAGCCGATTCTGCCGCTCAGGCATTTGTTATGGACACTGCCGGTTCTACAATGGAATGGTTTGCTTCAAAAGTAACCGGAAAGCATAATGGAACGCTGAAGATAAAATCGGGCGAGCTTAAAATTCAAGGCGAAAAACTCGTAGCGGGTAATTTTGTGGTGGATATGAATACGATTAAAGTTACAGACATTACTGATGCAGAGTCAAATTCAAAACTTGCAGCCCACCTTAATTCTGAAGCTTTTTTCAACACGGCTGCAAATCCCGAGGCTTTGTTCGAACTGGTATCTGCCGAGCCCATCGCAAATGCTGCTGCCAATGCGCCTAATTACAATCTTAAAGGGAACTTAACCATAAAGGGGATAACCAAGGCAATTTCGTTTCCTGCAACAGTTCAAATTACTGCTGATGCTGTAAATGCAAGTGCCGAATTTCCAATTGATCGTACCGAATGGGATATTAAATACGGTTCAGGAAAGTTCTTTAAAGATTTAGCCGATAAAGCGATCAACGATAATTTTGACGTTAAACTAAATATCTCGGCAAAAAAAGCTTCCTAAACGAATTCAGAACATTGATTCTATAAAGCCGGTAACTAAATTACCGGCTTTTATTTTGCCTTTTCCTGAAGGAGAAATCCGCTATCCGTTATAAGTCGCGTTACCTCGACCGAATCGGTTCCATCGTAATACCCTCTAATACGGCCTCCTTTATCAATTAATGCAAAGTTTTGCGTATGAATGAAATCTTCTGCGCCCCCATCGCCTTCGCGGGCATCCAATAAGAAGCCTTTTCGCGCCAGTTCATACAATTGGGGCTTACTTCCGGTCAAAAAATGCCATCGACCCTTTACGGCGCCGTGTTCAGTGGCATACTCCTTTAATCGTTTTGGATTATCATTTTCTGGATCTACCGTGAAAGATAATATCATCAATTCGGGCCGAGCCTTTTGCACACGTTCCATTTGCCGGCTCATCATGGGGCAAATACTTTTACAGGTGCTAAAAAAGTAATCGGCCACATATACCTTGCCTTTTACCATTTGCTCCGTAACCATTAAACTATCCTGATCGATAAAACTAAATTTAGGTATGCGGTGAAATACGGTATCGCGTTTAACTCCGTTCGCGGTAATTGTACTGTCAATGCGATGGTTTCCCAAAACAGGTAATTCCTTGAATACTTTTTTAGGTTTCCCCGATTGTATATACATCCATCCCAGTCCAACTAATAAGCTTATAGGAAGTAAAAAAGGCAACACACGTTTCATGCAGCAAAGTTCATATTTTAAGTCAAACGTAACGCATGTGAATTGGAATTATTCGTTGATTTTGGTAGCCGCTAAAGGCCCAAAACTCAATATTTTTGTCTTACCTTGCAGCCCCAATGATTCAACTTAGTGGCATTCGTAAATCGTTTGGAACTCTTGAAGTTTTGAAGGGAATTGATTTGCAGGTTAAGCCTCGTGAAATAATTTCTGTTACAGGGCCTTCGGGAGCCGGTAAAACAACCTTATTGCAAATATTGGGAACACTCGATAGGCCTGATGCCGGTGTACTCGTCTTCGATAATGAGAACCCGTTTAAGTTAAGCGACCGCAAACTTTCAGCATTTCGGAATCGAAGCATTGGCTTTGTATTTCAGTTTCATCAGCTCCTTCCCGAATTTTCTGCTTTAGAGAATATCATAATTCCAGGCATGATCGCCGGAACGGACGTTCATGCATTAAAACAGCGCGCCACACTGTTACTGGAAAAGTTGAATTTAGCGCAACGTGCCAAGCATAAACCCTCCGAGCTTTCGGGTGGCGAGCAGCAGCGTGTGGCCGTGGCTCGGGCACTAATTAATAATCCGCAATTGATTTTGGCCGATGAGCCTAGCGGTAACCTCGACTCAAAAAATGCCCGCGAATTGCACGAACTCTTTCTAAAGCTCCGTGAGGAAGAAGGTCAGGCTTTTGTTATTGTTACACACAACGACGAATTGGCCAAACTGGCCGATCGAAAAGTGCACATGGAGGACGGTCGAATAGTTGAATAAATTGTATCAGAATTTTAAATGCGTATTATGCGTTGCAGCCTTTTTCTTTTTGCCTCATTTTTTGTGGGTATTTCATTTTTAAATGCTCAGGATACCTTACCCGAAAAGCATCTGTCTGGCATTCGCCAACTGAGCTTTGGGGGCGACAATGCCGAGGCCTATTTTAGCTTCGATAATCATATGCTCACATTGCAGGTAACCGATCCTAAAAACAATATTCCCTGCGATCAGATTTATCTCTTGAATTTGCAAGACAAGCAACCCGAACGTAAATTAATTTCAACCGGTAAAGGGCGCACTACGTGCTCTTATTTCATGCCTGGAAATAAAGAAATTCTTTATGCCTCAACTCACGAAGCCGCCGATTCGTGTCCGCCGCCCCCTGCGCCCCGAAAAGACGGCAAGTACCTTTGGCCCATTTATAATACCTTCGATATTTATGTGGCCGATTTAAATGGCGTGGTTAAGCGTAAACTTACCAACCATGCTGGCTACGATGCCGAAGCTACCGTTTCGCCTAAGGGCGATAAAATTGTGTTTACCTCCGACCGTAGCGGCGATCTGGAACTTTATATTATGAATATTGATGGCAGCGGAGTAAAACAAATAACTTTTGGTTTGGGTTACGATGGTGGTGCCTTCTTTTCGCCCGATGGTAAAAAATTGGTATTTCGCGCTTCGAGGCCACAAACCCCCGAGGCGGTTGCCGAATACAAGCAATTGCTTTCCGAAGGTCTGGTAGCGCCTACCAACATGGAAATTTACACCTGCAATGTAGATGGCTCAGATCTAAAGCAGATTACCCAATTGGGTAAAGCCAACTGGGCTCCATTCTTTCATCCTTCGGGTAAAAAAATTATTTTCTCCTCCAATCATGCCTCAACACGTGGCTATAATTTTCAGCTATACATGATAAACACGGATGGTAGCGGCTTGGAGCAAATTACCAGCAACAGCAACTTTAACGCGTTTCCGATGTTTTCACCCGATGGGAAGAAACTTGTTTTTTCGTCGAACCGAAATAATGGCGGAACTCGCGATACCAACGTTTTTATAGCCGACTGGATAGAATAATGAAACAGAACTTTATACTGCCATTTTTATTTTTTCTGAGTACAACCTGTATTTCAGCGCAGGCCTACATTGATGCCTCCAACCTAAAAAGTTACATCGAGTGGCTTTCGGCCGACTCCCTTATGGGCCGCGGAACCGGAACGGATGCGGAACGAAAAGCAGCCGCATACCTTGCCAACCACTTTCAAAATTTGGGATTACGTCCTAAAGGAACCGAAGGCAGCTGGTATCAGGACTTTGAATTTACCGTGAGCAGCCATGGCGTTAACGGACGTAAAGGTACCGCTCGTAATGTAG
>JBILCR010000074.1:0-7808 GCA_044353055.1 Flavobacteriales bacterium | reverse complement strand
CCCCAGTTATTCACATTCAGCCGAGGACATCACCTATTTTATAGCAGCTTTTGATGTTGCTTGCCAAGTGTATTCGGATGCACTTCAAAATGGCTATGAGAACTATTTGTTTGGCGAACCGGCAAAAGCAGTGTTTAGAAAGTACTTGTAAATTTTTATTGAACGTATGCAAAGTCCAATTCCTTATGGTCGGCAGTCCATTACTCCCGAAGATCTTCAAGCAGTTAATGAAGTGCTTCTTGGCGAATACCTAACCCAAGGGCCTAAGATTGCCGAGCTCGAAAGCGCTTTCGCTACTTATGTTGGAGCAAAGTATGCAGTTGCCATTTCAAACGGAACGGCGGCCTTGCATCTTTGCGCAATGGCTCTCGATGTTAAGGAAGGCACAAGAGTAATTACAACACCAATAACATTTGCGGCTTCGGCCAATTGTGTGCGCTATTGCGGCGGCGAGGTTTGGTTTGCCGATATCGACCCCGAAACCTTCACACTCAGTCTGGAAAAAACACGCGCTTTGCTTGAATCAAAGCCAAAAGGGTTTTTCAGCGGGATTATTCCGGTTGATTTTGCCGGATTGCCGGTTGATTTGGAGGCATTCCGTAAGCTTGCCGACGAGTTTGGCTGTTGGATTATCGAGGATGCCTGCCATGCTCCGGGCGGATGGTTTACCAATTTGGCCGGTGAGCGCAACCTTTGCGGAAACGGGAATTACGCCGACTTGGCTATTTTCTCCTTCCACCCGGTAAAACATATTGCCGCCGGTGAAGGGGGCATGATTACCACCAACAACGAAAAATTGTATAAACACTTATTACGCCTTCGCACGCACGGTATTACCCGCGAAGCCGATTTGCTTATCGAAAATCACGGTGGTTGGTATTACGAAATGCAAGAGCTGGGCTACAATTATCGCATCACCGATTTTCAGGCGGCCTTAGCTTTGAGTCAGTTGCAACGTGCCGATGCAGGCCTAAAACGACGCCAGGAAATAGCCGACCGCTATACCGAAGCGTTTAGAAAGGCAGGAATCGAAACTCCATTTGTTTATCAGAATGCCCAGCACGCATGGCATCTTTACATTATCCGCACCGCTAAGCGCAAGGCGCTTTACGACCACCTGCGCACAAAAAATATCTTCTGTCAGGTGCATTATATTCCGGTGCATACCATGCCGTATTACAAGCAATTTGGCTGGAAAAAAGGAGACTTCCCCCTTGCCGAAACCTATTATGAGCGTTGTTTGAGTTTGCCGATGTATCCGGCACTTACAAATGAACAACAGGATTATGTGATAGAGGCTATCATCGATTTTTTATCCTGATGGAAGCAGAGGCTCAAGCCAAACCGCACATTATCATCCGGGCAGATGGAAATGCTGCTATTGGATTTGGGCATTTGATGCGGGCGTTGGCATTTGCTGCTCACGCCAAAAAATTGACCTCTGTGAAAATGCTGGTTCGTAATCCTGACTCTATTGCTCAAAATGCATGTGAGATGTATTCTGTTGAACTAGCAGACATTTCCGAAATATCCTTAGACAAGGAAGCTGAATTTGTAGGAAAAATGGCAGGAATTGGGAATGTTGTATTTCTCGATGGATACAACTTCGATGAGGCGTACCAAGAGATGGTAAAAAAGCAGGGAGCATTTTTGGTATGTATGGACGATCATCACGACCGATTTTTTTGGGCCGATAGTGTGGTGAATGTGTCCGAAATAAATAATCCGGCTCTGGTGCGAAGAGATGTTGGAACTCGACTTGCATTTGGCTTGCGCTATGCCTTGCTTCGCCCCGAATTTTCAGCTCCCATTGCGCACCACAAGCGATCTGATGAGGTATTTGTCTGCTTTGGCGGCGGAGCGGAAACCATACCGCTTGTAGCCAAAACCCTTAATGCTCTGCAACTCGCAACGTTTAAGCCGCAAAAAATTAGGGTTGTGCTGAATACGAAAGTTATACCTGCATTAACCCAACTTGTGGAAGAGGAGCACCACAATCTACCCATTGAATTGATCTCGAATTTGTCGGCTATTGAAATGAGAGATTTGATGATAAATTCGAGAATCGGCATTTGTTCTTCTTCAACGGTTTCGCTCGAATGCCGTGCGGTGGGCTTACCCGTTGCAGCGGGATATTTTGTTGTAAATCAGCAAGGAATTTACAAAAGCCTTTTGCAGAACCATGAGATTGCAGAACTGGGTAATCTTCAAGAAATTTCGGCGGCACAGCTCGCAGAGAAAATAAGTCAACTGTGGGTAGAGGACACGAAGTATCAAACAAGTATTTTACATCCGGCAGAAATAGAGCGCAATTATAAAAGCCTTATAGAATCATGGTTTACGGAACTTGATTTTTCCATTCGGGATGCTGAAGTGCACGATGTGGAACAGTATCTTAAATGGGCAAATCAACCCGATGTACGACAGAATGCCATCCACACTGAACCGATTTTACCAGCAAATCATTATAAGTGGTTTGCATCGCGCTTAAAAAGCGACACTACGCATCTTTTTGTTGGAATGTGGCAAGGAAGGGCGGTTGGACAAATTCGATTTGACCTTACTGATCATGCCTGGGAAATAGATTATTCGGTAGATGCCAATTTCAGAAACCGCGGGTTTGGCGAACTGCTCATCCGAAAAGGAATGCATCGTTTACTGCAGCTGATTAATGGCGATACAGAAGTTTGGGGCCTTGTTAAATTCGAAAACCATTCATCGGCAGCAGTTTTCAAAAAAGCTAATTTTATTGAACATGATACGCTGGAGCGTTCAGGTGTTCGGTTGCGAAAATTCGTCTTCCGCCTCAGTGCTCAATTGCTATATTTGTAGAGAATAGAAAATTTAGCTGCATGCAGAAGATTGCTATTGGCGAAAACTCTTGGTTCATAGGCGAAGAGCTTCAATTGGGTAAACATACCTTTATTGGTAAAAACACCACTATACGAGCAAGTAGCTGTATTATTGAAGATTATGCGCGAATTGGCGACAACAATTCGATTTTAGTCGAAGGCACGTTCCATTTGGGAAATAACGGATTCATTGGGAATTCAAATAACTTTACGGCACGCGAAATCCTTTTTGGCGATTACCTGTTTCTGGACTCCAATGTGATGGTAGGCCATGGAGGGCGCTTTAGCTACGATTCCTTCCTCAGAGTGGGCAAAGGAGTTATGATTTGCGCATGGGTTAAATTAAATACCAATTATTCCATTACCATTGGCGATGATGTAGGCATTGGCGAATACGTTGATGTATGGACTCATGGATCGTACCCGGCCGTTTTAAATGGGTTTCCGGCCGAATTTGGACCGGTGGAAATTGGCTCGCACGTTTGGCTGCCGGCAAAAAGTACGGTATTGGCCAACGTTAAAATTGGCAACAATGTAGTGATTGGTGTAAACTCGCTTATCAACAAAAACCTACCTGATGGGTGTTTTGCGGCGGGAATGCCGATTAAAATCATTCGCGAAAACGTTTATCCTAACCGCAATCCAGAGGCCAATGCCAAGAAAATCGCTGATATTTTTGAAGAATATACGAAACTCTGCGATTACAAAAACATCAAGGCCGAATTGAGCTACGATGCAACAAACGAAACCATTTACTGCAATGGTTTAGCATACAATACACAATCAATGGAGATTGATGGAGCTCTTGATGAGGTGCAGGAGGATTTTCGTGATTTTCTGCGCCGCCGTGGTGTGAAATTTTTCACCGGACTCCCCTTCAAATCAATCATGCCTGCAGGGTATAAAAAACTGCTATCTTTCGAGGGATGAACGAAATTATCATTGGAAAACGTACGCTTGGCCTAGGGCACCCAAGCTTTATAATCGGAGAATTGTCGTGCAATCATAACGGCAATTATCAACTGGCGGTCGATTCGGTGCACGCTATGCATAAAGCAGGCGTTGATTGTTTGAAATTGCAAACGGCTCGACCAAATAGCATAACTATTGACTCGAAAAAATCTGATTTCATTATTGGTGGCGGCACCTTGTGGGACAATAAATCGCTATTTGAGCTCTATACCGAAGTGTACACTCCCTGGGAATGGCACAAACCGCTGCAAGAGCTGGCGCATTCGCTGGGCATGGAATTTTTCTCCTCGCCGTTCGATCATGATGCGGTCGAATTTCTGGAGGAAATGAATGTTCCGGCCTATAAAATTGCATCCTTCGAAATAACCGATATTCCGCTTATTGAACATGCGGCGTCAAAGGGTAAACCCATCATCATGTCGACCGGTATTGCACGCGAAAGCGACATACGTGAAGCTGTTGATGCCTGCCGTCGTGTGGGGAACGAACAAATTATCCTGCTTAAATGTACCTCTTCCTATCCAACACCCTTGGAAGAAGTAAACCTGAACACTATTCCACTTTTAAGAGAGAAGTTTGGTGTGCAAGTGGGCTTATCCGATCATACCATGGGCTTTGTAGTTCCGATGGGGGCCGTTGCTTTGGGAGCCACACTTATTGAAAAGCATTTTATTATGGATCGAACTATTGGTGGACCCGATTCGACATTCAGCATGGAACCCTCAGAATTTGAGCAGATGATTAAAAATGTGCGTGATGTGGAGAAAGCCATGGGTGTTGCGACATTAGAACTGTCAGAAAAATCAGCCAAAAACCGCGACTTTGCACGTTCACTTTATGTAGTAAATGATGTGAGAGTAGGCGAAGTTTTTACACGCGAAAATATCCGTTCCATCAGACCTGGCTTTGGCCTCTCGCCCAAACACTTAAACGAAATACTTGGTAAAAAAGCCAAGATTAATTTGGAAAAAGGCACGCCTGTTTCATGGGATTTAATCGACTAATCATGTACAACGAAATAAAGAAAATCAAAGAACTGTTCGATTCCGGAGCCAATGTGATGGAATATTTCCGCACGATGAACAACAGTCGCAACAATTCAATCGAAGCCATTAAAGTGAGTTACGACCTGCAGGCCGGATCATACATTGAGTTCTATAATGCGAACCGCGATTTTAACCAATTATACACCCAATCGGTTGCGCAGTTGCTCGATAGTCTTGGCACACATTCATCCATTTTGGAAGCCGGTGTGGGCGAAGCCACGACCTTAGCCAATGTGGTCGAAAAAATGACGAATAAACCACACTATGCTTGCGGTTTCGATATTTCGTGGTCGCGCATCCACTGTGCCCGGGCATTTGCAACATCGAAAGGTGTTCATGCAGACTGGTTGTTTACCGGCGATTTATTTCGTATTCCGCTGCGCGATAATTCCATCGATGTAGTGTATACCTCACATTCCATCGAACCCAATGGCGGACGCGAAAAAGAAGCACTGCAAGAGCTTTATCGTGTAGCTTCGCGCTACCTTGTTTTATTGGAACCTGCGTATGAATTGGCCTCCGATGAAGCCCGTAAACGGATGGAGCATCATGGTTACGTACGCGGATTAAAAGAAACGGCAGAGGCATTGGGCTATAATGTTAAGGAATACCGCTTGTTCGATTATATTGTTAATCCATTAAATCCTACGGGATTGCTGGTTATTGAGAAAAATGCACAAGCTACCGCCGCAGAACCGCAATTCTGCTGCCCAATAACCGGAGGCTTGCTCGAAAGATCGGGCGATTGCTACTATGCCGCCGAAAGTCTGATGGCATATCCCATAATCGGCGGCATACCATGTTTATTGCCCGAAAATGGTGTTTTAGCATCTGGTTTTAATAAACGCATTGAATTGTAAATATGGTTGATTTCAAAGGCAAGAAAATTCTTTTGGTAGTTGCACACCCCGATGATGAGCTGCTTGGTTGCGGGGGTACTATGAATCGATTAATTGAAGAATTCGGTTGTACGATTCGCGTTATTATACTAGGTGAAGGAATCACCTCGCGTTCTGATGCACGCGACCCTGAACAATGGAAACATGAATTGGAAATACACCGCGCGAATATCGAAAATGCAAGAAAAGCTATTGGCTTCCATTCGACAGGCATTTACCCCTTTGCCGATAACCGGTTCGACAGTGTTGACTTATTGGATCTTGTAAAGGTCATTGAAAAGGAAAAATCTGAATTTAATCCCGAAATCATTTTTACGCACCACGGAGGCGATACCAATATAGACCACCGCCGAACCTTTGAAGCGGTTGTTACAGCAATTCGTCCGATGAGCCATGAAAAAGTGCATACCCTCATTTGTTTTGAAACACCCTCTTCAACCGAGTGGCAAGCATTTAATTACCCCAATCCGTTTTTGCCCAATCTATTTATGAGCATTTCAGAAAATAACCTGAATGCCAAAATAAAAGGTATGGAGTCGTATGAATTCGAAAAACGGCCCTATCCGCATCCGCGTTCTCCGGAAGCATTGAAAATTCAAGCACAGCGCTGGGGTGTATCTGTTGGAAAGCCTTTGGCTGAGGCATTTATGCTCATTCGTTCGATAGTGAATTAATCTGCCATGACCGTAGCATTTTTTAGTTCGCACATCTTAATGCCCTCGCATTATGAAACCGAACTTGAGATCATTACCAACCATTTAGAACAGGGCGATTCCATCATCCAACTCGTTTGCGAGTCGTCGCTTTCGGCTTGCGATACGAATCCGTACTTTAGTCCGGAGGCTTGTTCGCGCTGCATTTCAAAGCGTAAAAAGGGCGCCACACTTTTGCCGGCGGCTATAGATACACAGCATTTTCTTATGCTCACCGATGAAGACCGTAAGCAAATAGCGGCGGTTCAAACCGAGTTTGGTACAATTAGCGAACTGCAGGGTTTACAGGTAAACAATTTTGATGTAGGATATGCAGTGGCCTCCTCGATTATTTCGATGTCGCGTAATCCGAAGCCCGATTTGGAAAAGCCTCTTCTGAAGCGTTACATCCAGTCCTCGCTGGCAGTGTATTTTAGCACCATCAACTTTTTAAAAGAGCAAAAGCCTGATTTGATGTACGTGTTTAACGGACGTTTCGCACATACAAAAGCCGTTTTTCGTGCCTGTCAGGCCATTGGAATTAAGTGTAGGCTGCACGAGCGGGGCAATTCGCTGAACTATTATTCGGTATTCGAAAATACCGGCATACACGACGCCAAATTTTTTCAAGAAGAAATTGAACGCGATTGGCAAAAAGCCGATGCGAGCGAGCGCGACAGTGTGGCGCATAAATGGTTTCAGACGCGCATGGGCGGCACCATGGAAAACTGGTATTCGTTTCTGAAGGATCAAACCTTTGAGCTGCCCGATGGCTGGGACGAGTCAAAAACCAATATTTTGATTTGCAATTCATCGGAAGATGAAATAGCCTCGTTGGGCAAGGAGTGGGAACATCCCATCTACCCATCGCAACCGATTGGGATAAAGCAAATTTTAAATGATTGCGCATCAAACCCCAATCTTCACTTCTATTTGCGCATTCATCCTTATTTGGCAAAAGTTGATACAGAAGATGTTAGAGAGTTGCATGCATTGTCATATCCCAATTTAACGGTAATACCTGCTTCGTCAAAAATCAGTACATACACCTTGGTGGAGAAAACAGCCCTTACCATTACATTTGGTTCAACGATAGGTGTTGAAGCTACTTATATGGGTAAGGTGAGCATTTTGCTGAGCAAATCGTTTTATGATCGAATTGATGTAACGTATTTCCCCAAAAATCATTCGGAGGCTATTTCTCTTCTGAACACCCCATTGCAACCCAAACCATTGGAAAATGCACTTAAGTTTGGCTATTATTCGGCCACCTTTGGAACACAGTTTAAGCATTATACGCCTGAAGATTTTGGCAAGGGTAAATTCAAAGGCGTAGATTTGTCTTTG
>JBILCR010000120.1:0-6227 GCA_044353055.1 Flavobacteriales bacterium | reverse complement strand
TCAATTAAAAAGCGTTCCATGCCATTCATGATCAAATAAATACTAAACAGAAGGCCAGGCGTAGTTATTTTTTTACGTATGGCCCATAAAATCCCGAAAAGGACAAGGGCCATAAGGGTTTCGTAGAATGAGGTTGGGAAAACAGGTTCAGGCAATTCGTGGCACCATCTGCCTATACAGTTGGGAATAGGAATACCTTCGTTATTTACATTATGTGGAAATTTAAACGACCACATCCAGTCGGGCAAACCGCTCATCCATGACGGTTTGGGTGCGTTGTTAACAATACCCCAATCGCCATCGCCCGACATCTGACAGCCCAATCTTCCAATGCCGTAGGCAACCATCAAGGATGGCGCTGCTGCATCGCAAAGATGAATCGGTGAAATTTTGTTTTTACGCGCATAGCGGATAATTAATGCGGCGGCTACAATCAAGCCCCCATAAAATGTTAATCCCGAAAACGAGAATAATGCTCCGATGGGATCGGCAAAAAATTCACTTGGGTTTTCGAGGTTGTGAAATATTTTTGCGCCCAAAATGCCACCAATCACGGCAATCATAACAATGTTTCCCAGGTGGTCTTCAGCATTTACGGGTTCAACTACAATTTTGGGTTCAGGTAAAAGTGCTTTATTAACTTCGTAATATTTCCAATACGATAGAATAGCAGCTCCCAGAATGCCTCCTAAAAAACTGCCATCAAAAGATAGTAATAGCGATTGAGGATTATCAGCAAATAATGTGTAATTGCTAAAAAGGTACACCAATTTAAACCCGAATAAAAAGCCCCCTATCGCATTATAAATGTATTCTTCTGGTTTGGCCTTTGCCCCAATGATGCGTTTGCGACTGCCGGGTGTAAGCAGGCCTTCACTTTGCTTGCGTCGCAGCTCTTTTGCAAGCAAATATGCAGCAATCCCGAAAGAAATCGCCACGAAAAATCCAAAAGTTTGAATGGGGAGCTTTAGATTAATACCAATGCTTTTTAGAAATTCACTAATTGTTGGGTACATAAAATTTTATGAAATTAAATCTGAAACAGGCATTGATGCTATTAAAAGCCCATTGTTTTCTGACTTGGAAAGCCGGCAGGTAACAATTTTATTTACCAGTTCCTCGCTCCACGTGGTTTGAACTTTAATGTAATTGTCGGTAAAGCCATACATCAACGCACCGTCTTTTTCTGCCTCCCATAAAACACTTCGTTCAGTGTTTACGAATCGTTCGTAAAATCCGTGACGTTTTTTTTCGGAAAGGATGCGCAGCATTTCACTGCGTTGATGTCGAATATGATTCGGAACTACATCTGCCATTTCTGCGGCATCGGTATGGTCTCTTTCGGAGTATGTAAATACGTGCAAATAGGCTATGGGGAGTTCGTTTAAGAAGGTATAGGTTTCTAAAAAATCGCTATTGGTTTCGCCCGGGAACCCCACAATTACGTCCACACCAATGGCCGCATCGGGCATTTTACTAAGGATTTCGGCAACGCGCTGTATGTAAAGTTCTTTGCGATACCTTCTTCGCATTAATCCTAATATTTTATTACTGCCCGACTGAAGCGGTATATGAAAGTGGGGTACAAATTTTTGCGATGAAGCACAGAATGCAATAATGTCATCGCTGAGTAAATTGGGTTCAATCGACGAAATTCGAATGCGTTCAATACGTTCGAGTTGGTCCAGTTCCTTAAGGAGCGATAAAAAAGACTCACCGTTTTTACGCCCAAAATCGCCCGTGTTTACGCCTGTGAGCACCAATTCCGAGACATTTTTTTCTGTAATCAGTTTCTGAACTTGAGTTATGGTTTCAGATATGGTCGCGCTTCTACTGGCTCCACGTGCAAGCGGTATCGTGCAAAAGCTGCATGAATAGTCGCAGCCATCCTGTATTTTAAAAAACACACGCGTTCGGTCGTCGCTCGAGTACGAAGGCATAAAGGTTTTTACCTCATTTATGGTACAGGCATGAACTTCGGCATGTTCCTTTTTATGGATTTGATTTAGAAAGTTGGGAAGATTAAATTTTTCGTTTGCGCCCAACACAAGATCAACGCCCTCTATTAAGGCAATTTCATCGGGCTTCAATTGTGCGTAACAGCCAATAATTGCGATAAATGCATTAGGGGAAATTCGTAGCGCTTTATTTACCAGCGATTTACATTTCTTGTCGGCGTTTTCGGTAACAGAGCAAGTGTTGATTACATAAATATCAGGTACGTCGTCAAATTCAACTCTTTGATAACCGAGCGATTTAAATGATCGCGCAATTTCAGAAGTTTCCGAAAAATTAAGCTTGCACCCCAGGGTATGGAAGCACACTTTTTTAGGAGGGTAATTTTCTGAATTCACGGATTTTTTTGCGCAAATGTACATTATTAAACGATTTGAAGCGTGTCGATTTCGTCAAATTAAGGAGTGGAATTAATTTTATAAATCAGTAAAACAGATTGTTACGTAAAAAATGAGGTCTTGTACCGCAGAGGCATTTGCATGAAAGCTGAATTACACTAAATTTGCAGTCCAATTTTAAAAATTGGCCCGTTCGTCTAGGGGTTAGGACACAAGATTTTCATTCTTGGAACAGGGGTTCGATTCCCCTACGGGCTACAAATACTAATAAAGAGATGGCTAATCATCAATCAGCAATGAAACGTATTCGCTCCAGCGAAACCAAGCGGGTGTTGAATCGTTATGTTCATAAAACTACACGTAATGCAATGAAGAAGTTGCGCCTTACCTCCAAGAAAAAAGAGGCTGAAAAACTTCTTATTGAGGTTACCTCAATGCTCGATAAACTTGCCAAGCGCAATGTGATTCATAAAAACAAAGCAGGTAATCTGGTGGGCAAACTCACTCGCCACGTGAATGCGCTGTCTAAGTAAGCTTTAAGTATAATATTTAAAATGGGTCTGTTCAGATTTGAGCAGGCCCATTTTTGTTTTGGATAACATCAATTATACATTTAATGTGTTTCGGGTCTCTTTCAAGATTGACTCTACTTCACCAATAGTGGCTGCCTCGGCGTAAATGCGCAGTAAGGGTTCGGTTCCTGAGGGACGTATCATAACCCATGAATTTTCGTCGATGAAATGTTTATAGCCATCTAAATCATCTACATTTTGAATCGGGTAGGGGCCGAAATTTTTGAATTCACGATTCCGACATTTTGAAATGATTTCTTGCTTAACGGCTTCAGGTAAATGAACATCATTGCGGTCGAAACTGAATGGACCAACTATATCATATACTTCTTTAATTAATTCCTCAAGTTTTTTGCCTGATTTCGCCATAAACTCCCAAATTACCAATCCCATCCAGATGCCGTCGCGTTCCGGAATATGCCCCTTAATAGCAATACCTCCCGACTCTTCGCCACCCAGCAATACATCTTCATTAATCATGATGCCGGCAATGTACTTAAACCCAATTTTAACGGTTTCGAGTTCGAGCCCATAATGGGCGCATAATTTTTTAACTTTTACCGATGAAGAAAATGCTGTGCACACTTTGCCACTATATCCTTTATACTTAACTAAATAATGGATGAGCAACAAAATAATGTGGTGGGAGTCTACAAAATTACCTTTGCTGTCGAACAAACCAATTCTGTCGGCATCTCCATCGGTGGCCAAACCGCAGTCAATATTTTCTGCGATTCGAATCATTTCTGAAAATTCGCTCAGATTGCGAGCAATGGGTTCGGGCGCCTGTCCGTCGAACGAAGGGTTGTAATCGCAATGCAACAGGGTAGTATCGGGCAATAGCCGACGAATTACATTTTGGCCTGCACCGTACATCGCATCATAGGCCAATTCAAGATTCGAATTGCGTATGGCTTCTAAATCAAAATTGCGTTCCACATGTTCACAATACTCATCTTCAAGTGCTACCCATTGCAAAACGCCTTCTTGCTCTGCCTTTTCAAATGAAATGTTCGCATACGTTTCAAGCACCGTGTCGGGAATGAGCTTTTCGATTTCTTCAATTTTTTCTGGTAACAATGGCCCTCCGTAATGTCCTTTTAATTTAAATCCATTGTAAGATGGCGGGTTATGGCTTGCTGTTATGATGATACCTATGCTGCATCCATGGTGTTTAGCTGCCAACGAAATCATTGGTGTGGATACAAACCCTTTTGAAAGTTTAACTTCCACCCCATGTTCAATCATAACGCGCGCTACAGTTTCTGCAAATAAGGCTCCCGCAAAGCGGCAATCATGTCCGATAACAACAGAGGGTTTGCTGAAATTGTTTTTCAGCCACTTTGCCGTTCCGGTTGTAACCCTAGCCACATTTTCTACTGTAAAATCCTCTGCAATGATGGCGCGCCAGCCATCGGTTCCAAATTTTATTGCTTTTGTCATGATACGGTTTTAAAGTTTAAATACCCCGCCTGTTTAGTTCTCGGTGATATTTTGCGGCATTAGCTAAATGTTCGGAATAGGTTTTTGCAAAATCGTGGTACCCTGATCGATCGGGACGGGCACAAAAGTAAATAAATTCATGTTGCGATGCTTCAAGCACTGCATCGATGCAGTCGCAGTTTGCCAAGTAAATAGGACCTGGTGGTAGCCCATCATATTTGTAGGTATTGTAGGGAGAATCAACGCTGAGGTGCTCGTTTAAAATACGCCTCAATCCAAAATTTTGCAAGGCAAATTTTACAGTAGGGTCGGCCTGCAATTTCATTCCACAATTCAGTCGATTAAGGTAAACTCCTGCAATTATAGGCCATTCGTCCTTTTTATTTGATTCCTGTTGAACAATAGATGCTAAAACCGAAATCTGATCGGGCCGCAATCCCAGTTTTTGTGCGCGCGTTTTGCGTTCCACATCCCAAAAACGATGGTAATACCCAGCCATTTTGTTTATAAAGCCTTCTGCCGATGTATTCCAGTAGAATTCATAAGTATCAGGCAAAATCAGATTTAGTGCATTTTCGGCATTAAGGCCATATGTTTTTGCGAATTCTTCTGAGTCCATATACCTAATAATACTTGCTGAGTCGGCCTCGAGGTATTTCGAAACTTTTGATGCCAGTTCATAGCGCGTGCGTATACTTTTAAAGGTAAGCCTTACCGGTTCTTGCTGGCCTGATTGTAAAAGTGCAATTAATTCGCGGTTCGACATGCCCGGCTTTACTCTATAACGCCCGGGTTTTATTGCGTTGGAGTACCCCATGAAATCAGCCATCCATCTGAATGTGTCTTCGCTTTCTAATATACCCTCTGATGATAAATAACGGACCACATCCTCGAATTTGAAATGGCTTCTTATGTAAACAAATTCATTTGGTTTTTTTAGGTTGAAATTCGTTTTTAAGGCATTATGGTAAATAAAAAATGCGCCACCTGCCATTAAAAAGATCAATGCCACAGTTAATGCCATCAAAATGCTTCTGTTTTTTTGGATAAACCCTTTTTTGCCTAGCGCCTTCTTGGTTGTTTTTTTCTTCGGCATAACTTATTAAATATTAGCGCATAATTTCTTTTTCAAGTAATTTATACTCTTCTTTTTCGGGGAAATAGCGTATAAGTTTTTTAACATTTTTTTGTGCTAGATCGCTTTCGCCATTAAACATCTGGAGGCCAATTAAATTGATCCAGGCTTGATGGTAGTTGGGATCGAGTGCAATGGCTTTTTTATAACATAATTCGGCCTTTTTACTTTCACCTTCAAGTAATTTAACATAGCCCAAATTGCACCAAGCGGGGGCAAAAAATGGTGCTTCGTTTACCAGTTTAAACCATGTGCTTCCGGCTTTTTCTTTTTGTCCGCTTTTAAATAATGCAGAGGCGTACTTATTGGCAAAGTCGAATTGATACGGAGCTAATGCACAAGCTTTATTAAAAAAAGGCAGGGCAAGATCAATCAACCCCAGTTCGGCATAGCTTTCGGCAATGCGATAGGCCGTCCAGGCATCTGCATTGTTAAGAGATTTATTGAGCAGCATTTTGCCTAAAACGATATTGTTGCCCATTTTTTGAACCAGAGAAGTGATTTTTGAATAGTCTTTTCTGGTAAAATGAAGATGAATCGACTCTTTAAACAAGCTATTTTGTTGCGTGTTTGATTTGCGCAATAAAGCTTCAGCACTATCGAGCAGGAAGCTTTTACCCGGATCAAACTTTTCAAACTGCTGAATGTATGCTATAATTTTACTTCGCTCATCGGGTTTGGTGTTATTGATGCATTCGAGCCGTAAAAAATTTCCGGTATTTT
>JBILCR010000073.1:0-7850 GCA_044353055.1 Flavobacteriales bacterium | reverse complement strand
TCCTCTCGAAATTGCCGGTGAAACTGCATTAAGAAACAAAAGTCAGCTGGGAGCTCACAACAATTTGCTTCGTTTAACCGCCGAGGCAATGTCGACCGTCTTGGGCGGTGCCGATTCGTTGTATGTTCATCCATTCGATTACTATAGTGAAATGCCCGATGCCGATTCGTGGCGTTTATCCTTAAACATCCAACACATGCTTAAGCATGAAACCCATCTAGATCGGGTAATTGATCCCGTATCAGGCTCTTGGTTTCTTGATAATTTAACGCAGAAATTAACTGAGAAAAGTTGGGAACATTTTCAGGAACTTTCTAAAAAAGGCAGTTTCAGCGAACTCATATCGAAGGGTATTATTCAGGAAGAAGTAAGGCTTTCTGCGGCTGATCTACTTTCATCCTCAAAAAAACGTAAGCGTGTGGCGGTTGGCGTAAATAAATATGGAACTGCTGAACATTCTTCATCACTCTGGAGTGCCGAAACAGATCCTTTGCTTGCCGAACCCGAAATAGAAACGCTTAGCCCTATTCGCGAAACGGAGTGGTTGGAGCAACTGCGCATCAACCTAAAAAACAATAACATAAAGCAATCGGTGATCGTTTCTATAGGAAATTCAGCGTTGGTTCATGCACGCGAAAAATTTGCCGCAGAAATACTCCGAACGCTCGGACTTGACCTAACGTCAATTTCTTTAACAGACGCTTCTGAAATAAATTCGATAAATAAACCGGTTTTAACTGATGCACTATGGGTTTGCTGTGCCGAAGATGCGCTGTACACCTATGAAAATTTAAGCAGTATTATGATGCATTCCACGTTAAATCACCTGTTTATAGTGGCTCGACCCGAAAACGTAGCGATGAACGCCGAATCGGGTACTATTTCGCCTCTGTATTTAGGCTGCAATCTGGATGAAACGTTCAGCATCGTGTTAAATTCTTAAACCTTCCACAAGCGTTATGCAGATTAAAAAAGCCTTAAGTACCATAAAACCTCCTTCATTTGAAGCTATTGAAATGAAGGAAGTATCTTCCCCAATCTGGAAATCGCCCGAAGGTATTGAAATACCCGAAAGTTATGGCGAGGAAAAGCTCCACAAGGCCAATTACTCAACGTTTCATTCGGGAATAGCGCCGTTTTTAAGAGGGCCTTATGCCTCAATGTACTTAACAAAACCTTGGACCATACGTCAATACGCTGGATTCAGTACTGCCGAAGAAAGCAATGCCTTTTACAAACGCAACCTGGCTGCCGGACAAATGGGTCTTTCTGTGGCTTTCGATCTGGCCACCCATCGCGGATACGATTCGGATCATGAGCGTGTAACGGGCGATGTAGGCAAAGCAGGTGTGGCTATAGATACCGTTGAAGACATGAAAATTCTTTTCGATGGTATTCCGCTCGATCGCATGAGTGTTTCAATGACCATGAATGGCGCGGTACTGCCAATTATGGCTTTTTTCATTGTAGCCGCTGAGGAGCAGGGGTGTGCGGTACAACAATTAACGGGTACGATACAGAACGATATCCTAAAGGAGTTCATGGTTCGCAATACGTATATCTATCCTCCCGAACCGAGCATGCGAATTATTGCAGACATATTCTCGTTTGCATCTCGTAACATGCCTAAATTCAACAGCATTAGCATTTCAGGATATCACATGCACGAAGCGGGTGCCACGGCGTCAATTGAATTGGCCTATACCCTTTGCGACGGATTGGAGTATGTGCGCACCGGTTTGCGTTCGGGACTGAGCATAGATGCCTTCGCACCCCGACTTTCATTTTTCTGGGGTATTGGCATGAATCACTTTATGGAAATTGCCAAAATGCGGGCTGGGCGCATGTTGTGGGCTAAACTTATAAAGCAGTTTGATCCATCCAACGAAAAATCGCTCGCATTGCGCACCCATTGTCAAACCAGTGGGTGGAGTTTAACCGAGCAAGATCCATATAATAACGTGGCACGCACCACTATCGAGGCTCTGGCAGCTGCATTTGGCGGAACACAAAGCTTGCATACAAACGCACTCGACGAAGCCATTGCCTTACCTACCGATAGCTCTGCTCGAATTGCCCGAAATACCCAACTCTACCTGCAGGAAGAGGCCGGCATAACCGATGCTATTGACCCTTGGGGTGGATCTACGTATGTGGAACAGTTAACCCAGGAGTTATGCAGTAAAGCTTGGGAATTAATAGAAGAGATCGAAGCATTAGGTGGAATGGCTAAAGCTATTGAGACCGGAATTCCCAAAATGCGTATCGAAGAAGCGGCTGCCCGAAAGCAGGCTCGAATTGACGGAGGTAGCGAAGTTATAGTGGGTGTTAATGCCTTCCAATCGGAGGCGCCCGCTTCCGAAATGGAGATTTTAGAAGTGGATAATGTAAAGGTTCGTAACAGCCAGATTGAGCGCTTAATAAAGGTAAAGTCGGACCGTAGCGAAGAAGCCGTTACTGAAAGTTTGAAAAAGCTGATCGAAACGGCTAAATCGGGCGACGGAAATTTGCTAGAATGCTCCATTGATGCCGCAAGAAAGAGGGCCACATTGGGCGAAATTTCGTTTGCGCTTGAAACCGTTTTTGGAAGATATAAGGCTAACATCAAAAGTATTTCTGGTGTATATTCGTCGGAGATGAAAGCAGATGAAGCCTTTACACAAGCGCGCGAAGCCGCCAATGAATTTGCTGCTTTGGCGGGTAGGCGGCCACGAATTTTAGTAGCTAAAATGGGGCAGGACGGACACGACCGTGGGGCTAAAGTTATAGCTACAGGTTTTGCGGATTTGGGCTTTGATGTGGATATTGGACCTTTATTTCAAACGCCTTTTGAAGTGGCGAAACAGGCCATAGAAAACGATGTGCATATACTCGGCATTTCATCACTTGCTGGTGGACATAAAACTCTTATCCCCGAAGTGATTGAAGAATTAAGGAAGCAGGGTAGGGAGGACGTGGTGGTGGTAGCAGGAGGAGTAATTCCACAGAAAGATTATAATTATCTATTCGAATCCGGTGTTTCTTTTGTATTTGGGCCCGGCACACGCATACCTTCGGCAGCAAAGGAAATTTTAGAGTTGTTGATTGAAGGGTATCATTAGAATATTCAAACAGCCTTGGCATCAAATTTATGCAATCGGTAAGCCAAGCTATTGGCTATACGCACATTAATTCTACGCAAATAAAAATAGAATCGCAGTACTTTAGGCGCTTGAATTCCTTGGGCAAAACGATTGAGTTCATTTTTATTTTTTATATCGTATAGCCATATCAGATTAAACATTCGCATGTTTAATATTTTCCGATTTATTCTATCTGCATTTGAATAAAACGTATTGTAGCAATAAAAAAACTCTGTCAATTCGAACTCCGGATTGCCTTGCATGTGTTGAGTGAGCTGACTTTCTGAAGCAATTGTTTCTACCAGCATTTCATCAATTCGGCCCACATTTTTGCTAAGTATCATTCTATGATAATACTCAATATCTACCAACCATTTGAGATTTTTGTTGAATGATTCAAAATCAGCTTTTCGAAAAAAGCTAACACTTGGCGAACCAATAACATTTATATGGAATAAATAAGCGGGAATTCTGACAATAGCGTTTAAAATGTGGGTATCAATTTTATAAGGAGCACGACGATTTGAAGGGTGATTTAAAATAGAGGTTAGGCAGTAAATAAATTCCACCTCTGGATGCTGATTGGAATACGCTACAAACTTTTTCAAAGACGATTCGCTATAAAAATAATCGTCGTGATGCATAATTTTTATCCATGTACCCTTTGCCTGAGAAATAGCATAATTCCAATTTTCAGGAGTGCCTTTTGCTGGAGCATTTCGAATATATCGGATGTTTAAATCTTCATATTTGCGGCATAGATGTTCTACAGAATCATTATTACTATCATCAGATACCAATACCTCAAACGAAGTAAACGTTTGAGACCTTATGGAATCCAATAAATAAATTAATTTGTCGGGCTGATTGTAGGTAGGGATACAAATTGAAACCAATGGAGACATGGTATTCAGGCATTTTGTAACAAAGAAATCTCCATGTGGTCAATGCCCTTAAATCCATGCGCTTTCGCAACAATTAAACCATCCTCAGAAAAGGATTGGTCTAAATCGGCATGACAAATAATAGTAAATCCGTTGCTTTCTAAAAAACGAATGCAGGAATAATGCAGTTCATTTGAATGCGTAGAGATAAACACGTAACCAATTCCATTCTTTTCGATTTGCTTCGGCATGGTCTCGAGCATTTCAAGCTCATAACCTTGAATATCGCAATGAAGTAGGTGAATAAAATCTATTGAAAACTTGGAACATAATTCGTCCACATTGCTAATACGAACCGGCGAATTCTCAATAGGCTTTCCGATGTAAGCCTCAAAAAAATCTGCGTTCAATGTGTTCATGGCAAAATTTGCTTTTGCCCTCTGTAAGCCATCTTTATTATCGACCAAAACGTTTTTTGCGTTTTTAATCTTTTGATTAAACCACATGGAATAAAAGCCCCAGTAACAACCCAACTCCAGCATGCAGGCATTTTCAGGTATTGTTTTCAATACTTCTTGAAAAACAAACTCTTCCTGAGGTTCATGTACGGCCTTGTTTTCCAGCAGCATACGCATAACAGGCACTCCATAATAACTAAGTGGATCTATAATCAGTCCGTTGTGCATGACTAATTTGCTCCCTTTGAACGTGCCTGCGTCTGGGTGTTTATCAATTCGGGCGTTATCAGATGAAAGTTTAACTTTACGTATACGCTCTAACCAATTACTTCTTTCTGAAGGAGTTAAATCGTTTAACGGCAACAAACTTCTGTAATAACTTCTTAATCTGAAATCGCGGTATGGTTGAAGCAGTAAGGAATTTAAAAAATGATTTTTTTCAAGAAATTGCCTCAAATAATTCACCATTACCAAACAGATATAACGTTAATTCAAACCTAAAAAGAAAATCCTTAAAACAGAAAACTATTTATGCTAAAAGCAATAGGATCCTTTTAATTTTCTTGCTTTTCGGGTTTGGGAATTAGCGCCTTCCGGCTTAACTTAAATTTGCCTGTTTTCTTATCCACGTCGATCAGCTTCACATCTATCATATCGCCTTCTTTCAATACGCCTTCCATGGTTTCGATGCGACGATGGTCGATTTCTGAAATGTGAAGCAAGCCGTCTTTTCCTGGAAGAATCTCAACAAATGCTCCAAACGCAACAATCGATTTTACCTTTCCGTGATAAACTTCGCCCACTTCTGGTGTAGCGGTAATCGCGCGAATACGGGCAACTGCTTTATCGATGCTTTCTTTATTCGATGACGAAATCTGAACCACACCCTGCTCGGCAACTTCTTCGATTACGATTACAGTATTGGTTTCTTTTTGCATCTCCTGAATAATCTTTCCACCTGGCCCGATTACCGCACCAATAAATTCTTTAGGAATACGCAATTCAATAATACGAGGAGCAAACGGTTTGTAATCTTCGCGTGGAGCTGAAATGGTTTTTTCCATCTCACCTAAAATGTGCAAACGCCCTTCTTTAGCTTGATTTAAAGCATTAAGCATTATTTCGTAGCTCAATCCCATTACCTTAATGTCCATTTGGCATGCGGTGATCCCATCGCGTGTTCCTGTAACTTTAAAGTCCATATCTCCCAAATGGTCTTCATCACCCAAAATATCTGATAAAACAGCGTATTTGCTTCCGTCGTCAGTGATTAATCCCATGGCAATACCTGAAACAGGTTTTGCTAATTTAACTCCGGCATCCATTAGAGCAAGAGTTCCTGCACACACCGTAGCCATTGAGGAAGAACCGTTCGATTCCAAAATATCGGAAACAATACGAATGGTATATGGATTTTCGGGTGCACTTGGAATCATGGGCTTAAGCGCACGTAAGGCTAAGTTTCCATGACCAATTTCCCTGCGGCTTGTTCCTCGGTTAGGACGCGCCTCACCGGTAGAGAAAGATGGGAAATTATAATGGAGCAGCAGATTGTTTGTGCCTTCTATAACGGCTCCGTCAATCAATTGCTCATCCATTTTGGTTCCTAATGTAACGGTGGTTAATGACTGTGTTTCGCCCCGCGTAAATACTGCCGAACCGTGCGCATAAGGTAAATAATTAACCTCACTCCAAATGGCTCTGATTTCACGCATCCCACGACCATCAAGACGTTTGCCTTCGTTTAGGATAACCTGACGCATGGCCTTTTTCTCCACATCGTGAAAATAGGTAGAAATTAACGAGCCTTTTTCTGCAATTACTTCTTCGGTTAAGGTAGCTTTAAATTCCTCCTTTACCTCTTTAAAAGATGCGCTGCGTGCTTTTTTGTTGGCATTCCCAGAACGCGCAATTTCCGCACATTTGTCATAACAAAAGGCAAAAACGGCCTCCTTTAGTTCAAGATCGTGCGTTTCGTGCGAATAGGTGCGCTTGGGCGATGAGGTAGCCACCATAGTAGCCAATTCGTTTATCGCAGCAATCTGAACGCGAATGGCATCATGAGCATGCTTAATGGCTTCTAGCATATCCTGCTCTGAAACTTCTTTCATTTCTCCCTCAACCATCACAATACTGTCTTGCGATGCCGCTACAATAATATCTAAATCGGCACGCTCAAGATCGGCCATGCTTGGATTAACGTGTAGTTTTCCATCGATGCGGGCAACACGAGCCTCAGAAATGGGACCGTTGAATGGGATGTCTGAAACAGCAACTGCTGTAGCAGCGGCCAAACAAGCGAGCGAATCGGGTAAATGTTGACGGTCTGATGAGATCAACTGAATCATCACTTGAGTATCTGAATGATAATCTTCAGGGAAAAGTGGACGCAATGCACGATCTACCAATCGTGCAATCAGAATTTCATATTCTGAAGGACGAGCTTCTCTTTTAAAGAATCCTCCGGGAAATCTTCCCGTTGATGCATATTTCTCTTGATATTCTACTGTTAGAGGCAAGAAATCCACACCCTCTTTAGCATCTTCATTACTTACAACGGTGGCCAGCAACATAGTGCCTCCCATTTTTATCACTGCCGAACCGTGGGCTTGTTTTGCTAATTTCCCGGTTTCTAAGGTTATTTCCTGCCCATCGGGCATGGTAAATGTTTTGCTAACTCCAATATTCATTATAAGAGGGGGTATTTGTGTTGAGAAAAAGAAAAAAGGCAATTAAATAATTGCCTTCTTCCTGAAATCGTTTCAGAATTATTTTCTGATGTTAAGTTCTTTAATCAGTGCCCGGTATTTCATGATGTCCCGGTCTTTTAAATAGTCGAGTAAGCTTCTACGCTTTCCAACTAACTTAATCAGCGAACGCTGGGTTCCAAAATCTTTCTTGTTGCTCTTTAAATGCTCAGTCATTAGATTAATGCGCTCGGTAAAGAGTGCAATTTGAGCTTCAGTTGATCCGGTGTTTGTTTCTGATCCACCGTGTTTTGCAAAAATTTCTTTTTTTGCTTCAGTTGTCAATGCCATATTGATTGATGTCTTCTTTTTACAGGACGGCAAAGTTAGCCAAAAAATCCAACTAAAAAAGTTTACAGATAAAAAATTAAGATTTTCGTGGTGTAGTGGCTAAAATCACTCCGCTTTTACAGTGCAGTCTTTCTTCAATAGCATGCGCATCAGTCGAGCGCAACGCAATTTAAGTTCGCGACGTTCCACTATAAAATCAAGGAATCCATGTTCCAAAACAAATTCGGAAGTTTGAAAACCTTCAGGCAAATCTCTGCCAATTGTTTCTTTTACCACTCTTGGTCCTGCGAAACCAATCAATGCACCCGGTTCGGCAATATTTACATCTCCCAGCATGGCATATGAGGC
>JBILCR010000072.1:0-7861 GCA_044353055.1 Flavobacteriales bacterium | reverse complement strand
GCAAAGGAGATTAATTCCTGGCCAGATTTTGAAAATCTAAAGATTAGCGTTATTCCCTGTTGTGCCGATTTGGATCTATTTGCCCTTAACAAAATTGAGCAACGAAATACATTAAATGAGCTTAGAAAGTCAATTGAAATAAATGACGATCAGTTTGTTGTAAGTTATTTAGGAAGCATCGGCACCTGGTATATGCTCGACGAGATGCTCGATTTTTTTGTTGTGCTCCTGCGTCAGAAACCCAATTCACTTTTTTTATTTATCACGCCCGACCCTTCCGAAAAAATTTACACTGCGGCAAAACATAAAGGCCTTGATACCAAATATCTCAGGGTAACTTCGGCTAAGCGGAATGAAGTTCCGTATTGGGCCGCACTCAGCAGCATATCCCTGTTTTTTATCCTCCCCAGTTATTCCAAAAAAGCTTCATCACCCACAAAAATGGGTGAGCTCATGGCGGGGGGCATTCCACTCGTGGTAAATAGTGGAGTAGGGGATGTGGCCGAAATTCTCAACGATGGAGCCAATGGAATTGTACTGGATGCGTTCGACTCCCAATCACTCGAAAATGCGTGCCGCCAGGTGGATGCCCTATTGCTAAAAGATCCATTACATTCGATTCGTTGTGCCCAAAAATATTACGCCCTCGATAAGGGCGTGGAGGCCTATCAGGAGGTTTACACATCACTTATTGGCTAATTTACTTTAACCCAATTCCTCTCTTGAACACCGCATTACAACTTCAGTATTCATGGGTAATGTAAAAGTTAGCGACAACCCTAACAGACCTCGCTTGAAATCAATATTCTAACGCAACAAGATGACACATAATTGTTTTGACAAATTATTAGCAGAAATTTCAAAAACGGGCAAGCCAAATACTGAAGACAGCGAAAATATTAGTAAATTTTTTATTCCAGTTAATTCGACACGAAATTCAATTTTAGAAGAACAGGATAAAATTCCCCAATACCTTTATTTTATAAATTCAGGTTTTATGCGACTGTTTTACTATGACGATAAAGGAGAAGAACAAACAACTTTTTTATGTTCACAAACAGGTTTCATTACCTCATTTTCATCATTTATATATCAAACAAAAGCTACAGAAAATGTGGAATGTGTCACAGATTGTGAATTATTGAGAATTTCACAGTTTGATGCCAAACAACTTGTAGAAAAAAGTGAAATTTTTAAAAACTTTTTTTTAGTAATATTTGAAAAATCGATATCACTGGCAACACAAAGAGCTAATGATTTAGCTTTGTTAAATGCGGAGCAACGATATCAAAAAATGATAAACGAACAGCCTCATTTTATACAAAATATTCCGCTGCAATACATTGCTTCATTTTTAGGTATAAAACCACAAAGTTTAAGCAGAATAAGAAAGCTTTTCGTTAAGTAACATTTGTTAAGTAGAATGAAATTTGGTTTTTTGATTTTTGTATTTCATTATTAACTAAATACAAAATGGAAGCATTACAAGAAATCTTAAAACAAATACCAACAGCTGTAGGTCAATTCTTAATCAACTACGGTATTATTGCAATAGTGTATGTACTCGTCTGGAAACTGTTTAAAAAACGTTTTCAAAATTGGCGAATTCAACTGAAAGAAAGAGTGGATAGCAAACAAATCAAATCTGAATTAATTAATAGCCTTTTTACTTTGATGGTGAGTACTTTGTTTGTCTTAGTAATTTATTTACTGAAAACAATGGGCTACACAAAAATATACACTAATATCAATGAATACCCGAAATTTTTCGCATATGGAGGTGTTTTCATTTTTTTAATATTGGACGACACTTGGTTTTATTGGATGCACCGAATTTTGCACCATCCAAGAATTTTTAAATATATACATAGAACTCATCATAAAAGTATAGACGTAAATCCGTTTACATCCCTATCATTTCATTGGGCAGAAACTTTACTACTTACTAGTTGGATTGTGCCTGTGAGTATGGTTTTTCCAATATACTTGCCTGCATTTGGAATTTTACAAATTTGGGGATTAGTAGACAATATAAAATCACATCTTGGTTATGAGTTTTTCCCAAGTTGGTGGAACAAAAGCCTGGGAAAATTAATGACATCAAGTACGCACCATAATATGCACCACAGTAAATTTAATGGAAATTATGGAGTTCATTTTCGCATTTGGGACAAACTTCTGGGTACAGAATTTAACGATTATGAAAAAACATTTGACGAAATACAAGAACGAAAAAAAGGCCGCCGATAACAGCGCATTCGCAAAACTAGGGTTTCTCAGCACGATTGAGAGATTTCGGTTTTTTATTACATTTCGGTCCGCAGCTGCATTCCGGTAAAAGTTCCCGGCTTTGCTAATGCATGGACCGTTAATCGTACATTATCAAACAATGGAAATACTTATTGGCCTCACGGCCTGTTTAGTTTCGCTGCTTACATTCTTTAGTGGCTTTGGATTGGGTACTATTTTGTTGCCTCTTTTTGGTGTTTATTTCGAATTGCCGGTTGCCGTTTTATTAACTGCACTTGTACACTTATGTAATAACCTTTTCAAACTCATGCTTGTTATACGTAACATTCATGTTAATACGCTTTTTAAATTTTTAGCATATGCCGTTCCGGCAGGTATTTTGGGGGCCTATTTACTCAGGATTTTTGATACCCGTTTCATTTTGAGCTCTTATGCTTTATGCGGCAAATTATTTCATATTAAACCTGTAAATCTCACTTTAGGGCTTCTTATGGTTTTGTTCGGTATATGGGAACTTGTTCCTCGTTTATCAGCCCTTTCGTTACCCGCTAAATGGTTTCCCTTAGGAGCTATGTTTTCAGGCTTTTTTGGTGGCTTGAGTGGACATCAAGGAGCGTTTAGGTCGGTGGTGTTGCGTCGCAGCGGATTAACAAAAGAAGCCTTTATTGCCACCGGCGTAGCTATTGCCTGTGTAATTGATGTGGTGCGCATCCCTTTCTATTGGCCACAAGCCCATGTGCTTAATACGGCAAACTGGCTTTCTCATTTTTTGGCTGCGCTAACAGGAGCGCTGCTTGGAGCATTTATTGGAAACCGATGGTTAAAGAAAACCTCGCTACAGCTGCTTCATTGGGTTTTGGGCTGTACCTTAGCGGTATTCGGTATGCTCTATGCCCTTGGCATTATGGCTTAGCATGAAGCTGACGCCACTTCAAAATCCCCATTCGGTGTAAATAGTATCGCAGCGAAACCCGAAGTACACCGATGCCATAAATCATGCTTCGCTTAAAATTTATGGACGATGCTTCTTCGAAGTACTTAGTGGGGCAGGTTACTTCAGCAATTTCATATCCTGCGGCAAAAATCTGTGCCAGCATTTCATTGTCAAACACAAAATCGTCTGAGTTTTCCTCCAAATTTAATCTACGCAGCACTTCGCCCGAAAATGCCCTATATCCGGTGTGGTACTCCGACAGCTTTTGATTCATGAGCACATTTTGACTCAAGGTAAGCATTCGGTTAAAAACGTATTTATAATAAGGCATACCTCCTTTTAAAGCGCCTTTGCCCAAAATGCGAGAACCCAATACTACAGGATATAAATCGTGGCCAATGATCGAAACCATGGCATGTATTAATCGGGGAGTGTACTGATAATCAGGATGCAACATTACCACAATGTCGGCATTAAGTTGCAGCGCCCGAGCATAGCAAGATTTTTGATTGCCTCCGTATCCTTTGTTTTGCTCATGCCTGATAACGTGTTTAATACCAAGCTTGGTAGCAAGTTCAGAGGTATTGTCTTTGCTAAAATCATCCACCAGAACCACTTCGTCAACGATGTCGAAGGGTATCTCATTGTAGGTTTTTTCTAAGGTTTTTCCGGCATTATAGGCCGGCATCACCACCACTACTTTTTTGTTTTGGAACATGCGTGCAAAGTTAAGTGTTTCGTTCAAAAGCTTAATGCGTTGATAGGCTGATACATCAATAAAAATAAAGAACGATTGGTGGCACAATACAGTCTATTTTGTATTATAGCATCCTAATTAATTCAAAAAATGAGCGATTACCATAAAATTGAGCTCGAATATATTCTGCGTTGCTCGCCCTCGGTGCTTTATCCATTTTTAATTGAGCCGAGTGGACTTTCGGAGTGGTTCTGCGATAACGTAAATACGCGGGGCGGTTTTCATACTTTTATCTGGAATAAAGATTCGGAACAGCAAGCCAAGGTTACAGGTTCTAAAGAAAACGTGTATGTGCGTTATCGTTGGCTCGATAACCCCGAAAATACCTATTTCGAATTGCGTATTCAGGTGGACGATATTACGGGAGAAACAGCCCTTATGATTACTGATTTTGCCGAAGACGGGGATCAAGACGAAACCCGATTATCATGGGATAATGCCATTCAAAAATTGCATAGAGTAATAGGGGCTTAGCATCCTTAATTCGTAATTAGGAGATTGAAAAAAATAGATTCTTTTGTTTTAAAGTCCTATTTAGGTCCATTCGTCTTAACATTCTTCATTGCAGTATTTATATTGCTCATGCAGTTTGTTTGGAAGTATGTGGATGATTTGGTGGGAAAAGGCCTGGAATGGGCCATTATTCTGAAGTTGCTCGGCCTTGTTGCATTAACAACTATTTCGTTGGCGCTGCCTTTGGCCATATTATTCTCGTCGCTCATGGCCTTTGGTAATTTAGGCGAATTTATGGAGCTAACCGCGATGAAAGCCTCTGGTATTTCATTGCAACGAGCCATGCGACCGGTGTTTTTCTTTTGTATGCTCATGGCTTGTTTCGCATTTTATTTTTCGAATAATATTCTGCCGGTGGCCAATCTCAAAATGAAAACCCTGTTGAGCGATATCACCCAAAAACGACCTGAGCTTAATATCAAACCCGGCATTTTTAACAACGATATCGATAATTATGTAATACGCATTGGCAACAAAAGCGAAGACGGTAAAATACTAGAGGATATCATGATTTACGACCACAGTCGTACGGGAAAAAACCAGCGGCTCGTTGTGGCTTCAAAAGGCGTTATGAGCCAAACGCCCGATAAGCGGTTTCTCGAGCTAAAACTAAGCGATGGTTATTCGTACACCGAGGCCGAACAGGGCCGAAAAAACAGTCGTTTTCGATATCCATTTGTAAGAGAGCATTTTAAAGAAGACCTAATTCGGTTCGATCTCACAATTTTTGAGTTAAATAAGTCGGATGAGCGGCTTTTTAAAAAGAACTATCAAATGCTCAATCTCTCGCAGCTCGAAGCCGAAACCGATACCTTGGTAAAAGAATTGGCGCGCGACCGATCCATGATGCCCGAATTGCTCTTTAGAGGCCCCTTTTTCGAGGAGGGAAAAACGTATTCTACCCAATATATTCAGCAACCTAACAAGAGTACTACGAAACCAGCTAAACCCAAAAAGGATTCGAGCCTTGTTGCCGACACCTCTCAATCAACACTGCAACGTCGAATTGCTGTAATGAAAGGGTTAAATGGTAAAAGCGACTCTATTGATACCGCCTTTATTGCCGAAAATAGGGCAGAACCTGAGCTTTTGAATATCCTTAACACAGGCAGCAAACCCTTAAAAAATAAGTCAGAAGTTTTAAAAAATTTTTCGTCAACACAACAATTCCAGATCTTTGAAAAGGCCGCATCGCTTTTGCGAAGCTCAAAAAGTTCGCTCGATTTTTCCATACAGTCGTTTGATATGGAGGAAGAACGGATCTACAAACATCAAATAGAATGGCATCGAAAATTTACCTTATCGTTTGCATGCATTGTGTTGTTTCTTATTGGTGCTCCATTGGGAGCCATTGTTAAAAAAGGCGGTTTGGGTATGCCGGTGGTATTTTCGCTTATTTTCTTCGTGGCGTATCATATGATTTCCATAACAGGCGAGAAGCTGGCACGCGAGGCTGTAGCCAGTCCTTTTGAGGGTATGTGGCTTTCCTCGGCAGTACTTCTGCCCATTGGCCTATTTTTAAGCTATAAGGCCACACGCGATTCGGCACTTTTTGATGCAGATGCATACAAAAAAGTAATTCGAAACATATTGCGACTGCGCGCTCCGCAAAAATGAGCTACAAAATTTTGCAGATCAGTCAAAAAAGCGTTTTTCCTCCTCTTGATGGGGGTAAAGTAGCTATGAATTCTATGGCCAAAGGCCTTGCTGATGCGGGATGTACACTGCATCGTTTTATTCTTGACACGCCTGCGCATCCGCTTGGCGAGTTGCAGATCATAGATTCTGAGTACACCTGTTTTACCGCCAAGCTTAATACTCGGGTACGTCCATTATCTGCTCTTAAAAATCTATTATTCGAAACCGAATCGTACCACCTGTCGCGCTTTCATAGTTTATCTATTGCCCAAGAGATTCGGCAAATCATTGATCGCGAGCAGTACAGCTGCGTTATTGCAGAAAGCATTTTTTCATTAAAGCTGATTGAACCTGTGCTGGAGGCTATACCTTGCCCGGTAATATTAAGAGCGCATAATGTTGAACACCTTATTTGGGAAGGAATTGCAGCTCAAAGCACCAATATTCTAAAGCGGATATATTTAAGAATAATTTCCCGTCGTTTGGCGGCTGACGAACGGCGCCTTTGGGCTAAATCAAATGGAATTATTGCCATCAGCACCAACGATGAACAGCTGATGCGATCCAGCGGAATTAACGTGCCGATTCGCTCTGTGGCAGTGGCTTTGCCGAGCTTTGATCCATCAAAAGATCCTGGCCTCCCCAAGCTGCACAATCTGTTTCATTTGGGATCTATGGATTGGCTTCCCAACAGCGATGGGATGAGAAAATTTATTACACACTTCTGGCCTGAAATTTCTTCCACATTTCCGAATCTAAAATTGCATCTGGCAGGAAAATCTATGCCGTCTGAGTTTAGTACAAATCACGACAAGCATATTTATGTAGATGGGGAAGTTGAAAATGCCATTGATTATATGCGTTCTAACGGCATTATGATTGTGCCGTTATGGAGCGGCAGTGGTATTAGAATAAAGATTATTGAGGGACTTAGTCTGGGTAAGGTTATAATTACTACTACCGTTGGAGCTTCCGGCATCGATGTTAAACATGGCAGAGAATTGTTTATTTGCGATACCGTTGAGGAATTTCTTGATGCCATTCGCATGCTTCAGAGCGATCCACAAAAAGCAGCTGAAATTTCAAAAAATGCCCTTACCTTTGCCGAACAAAACTATAAATCCGAAACCTTAGCACAGCGTGTGATAGATTTTATAGCTTTTGTTAAAAAGCAGTGAGAATACTTTTTGCACTTTCCCGTTTTCCATTGCCGGCCGATAAGGGCGATAAATTAAGAGCATGGAACCACATTGTCGGCTTGGCAAAGGAGCACCAAGTTTATATTTATGCACAAACCGACGAGCCCATTGATGCCGAACAACTTAATATTCTGAAATCGGTGGTAGAGGATGTTTGTGTGGTGCGTATTTCAAAGCCTTTAGCATTATTGCGTCTGATGAAAGCATTTTTCGTCAAAACTCCTTTCCAAGTAGCCTATTTCAGCTCGCGAAATTCTATTCGTCGGTTTAACGCGTATGCTCACGAAGTGCAGCCCGATTTGGTGTGGTGCCAGCTGGCGCGAATGGCCTTGCATGTTGATGGAATTGAACACCAAAAGCGCATACTCGATTATCAAGATGCTTTTTCGAAAGGGTTGGAACGAAGAATTGCCTCTGAATCTTTTCTGAAACGTATTTTGGTGCAGATGGAATTTAAACGAATGCAGGCCTTTGAGCGTCTCGTATTCGAAAAGTTTTCGAGAAGGTATATTATCTCCGAACAGGATGCTGCTTATATCCAACATCCACGTCGATCCGAACTAAAAATTC
>JBILCR010000071.1:0-7874 GCA_044353055.1 Flavobacteriales bacterium | reverse complement strand
ACTTATTGGTGGGCTTTTCAAGTCGTCTTGTCAGGGCCCAGTGATTGTTCCCTTTCCGGAGAATCCGAATAAATATTTCATTTTTACCATCGATGAACTGGAGTTTGATGCGTATACCGGTTTGCATTATTCGGTGGTGGATATGACCCTCAACGGCGGCCTTGGCGATGTTGAAGCCGCCAATAAAAACATATTGTTAACCCCGGATTCGCTCACCGAAAAAATAACCGTTATCCGTAGCGAAGCCATTCGCGGCTATTGGGTAATCGCACATCGTATCAATAGCAACGAATTTCTGGCATATAAAGTAACGGGTTGCGGTGTGAGTCAAACTCCTGTAGTGAGTGCCGTAGGTTCTCCGCTCATCATTCCATTCAATGATCTCAACGACCGATTTGATGGTTATGGTTCAATGAAAGCGAATCCTGCAGGCACGCGTATTGGAATGCCGATTGACGGATCAACAACCATTGAGTTTTTTGATTTTAATCCCGCTACTGGTCAGCTTTCCAATCCAATCTCTTTAGAGGTTACCGATAATACGGTTAATCCGACTCCTGCTTTACCCATCCGTAAATACGGATGCTGCTTTTCGCCCGACGGCAGTAAGTTTTATTTCACCAATACCATTTCGGTGTATCAGCTCGATTTAAGTGTTTACAATGCTACGGCAATTGCTGCATCCAATACCTTAATTGGCACACCTGCCAATGCTGATCCAACCTTTCAGATTGAACAGGGTCCAAATGGTAAATTGTATGTGGCAGTTGCAGGCAATTCCCTAGCAGCCATCAATTTCCCGAATAACGCCGGCCTTACCTGTGGCTATGTCGACGATGCCATTTCGTTAAATGGTTTGTGTTTGCTAGGACTTCCGGCTCGTGTTCCGGCTCGTAATTTTGCAGCACCACCCATCAGCCTCGATTATGATTGTGCTACCCTGGAGATGAATGCATCGATTGAAGGGGTTAACGATGCCGGAATAAACTGGAATATGGGCGTGCCCAACAGCAGTCTCAGTGGCAGTGCCATTGCTTACACCTACGCCGATTCAGGTACGGTGACCATATCTGCATCGATAAGCAACGATTGTTATTCGTTTGTTGCCGATACCACGGTCTTTATTGAAGATTGTTCGGGCTTTTTTGAACCCACCTGCGATGTGTATGAATTCACAGGCTCGGTGCAGCAATGGACAGTTCCCGCTGGAGTAGATAGCATATCAGTAAAAATGTGGGGAGCGGCTGGAGGTGGTGGACCCGATGCCACAAACAATTGGGGTGGAGGCGGAGGTTATACAGAAGCTTCCATACCGGTAACGCCTGGTCAGGTAATCGATATTTATGTTGGCGGTGGTGGACAGGCTGCCGATCAGCAAGCCGGTGGAGCAGGCGGTTGGCCCAACGGAGGCAACGGAGGCAGCGGAAACCGGATTGAAGGTGTGCCTTTGGGTGCAGTGGGCGGAAGCGGTGGGGGTGGCGGTCGAAGCGAAATTCGAATTGGTGGAGTTACGTATGCCATTGCCGGTGGCGGCGGTGGTGGAACGCTTAACCGTTCTGGTGGATATGGCGGTGGCTTAAATGCTGAATATACCGCTACAACCAACAGTTTTAGCGTTAATGGTTTTGGCGGAACACAAACCACCGGAGGCGGTCCGGGCGCCAACGAAATTTGCGGAAATCCGGTCTCCGGCATTGCAGGATCTGCACTTCAGGGTGGCGATGGTGCTACAGATCTTGGAGGAGCACAAAACGACCGCGCCAGCGGTGGTGGGGGAGGCGATGGATATTTTGGCGGCGGCGGCGGAAGCAGCCACGACGGTTGCTTTGGAGTTGGAAGTGCCGGCGGCGGTGGCAGCGGCTATATTTGTACAGGCTGCGTTGGTGTTACCGGGACAACCATTACCCAAGTATTTTTTCCTGCCTTACCCGGAACACCTGCCAACGAAACAGATCCCCTATTAACAGCTTATCCAACGGTTGGTTTGGGTACGCAAAGCGAGAATGGTGGACCGGGTCTGGTGCAGATTTGTTATACAAGCGGTTGCGCCTCCAACGGAAGCAGCATCACAGCATCATCATGCAGCAATTACGTAGCACCCGATGGCACCGTTCTTACGCAAAGCGGAGTATATCCATTTACCTTTACCAATGCGGGCGGCTGCGATAGTGTGGTTACGCTGAATCTTACCGTGTACAATCCACCACCGCTAGAGGCTCTGCCCGTCTTGGCTACTATAACATTAGGCGATACAATACAGTTAAGTGCAAGCGGAGGCGAGATCTATAGCTGGTCGCCAACCGAAAGCTTGAGTTGCGCAGATTGTGCTGCGCCCCTTGCTTTTCCGACTGAGAACATCATTTATACGGTAACAGTAACCGATTCGTTGGGTTGTGTGCAATCCGACACCCTGCGCATTGAAGTGGATATTCGCTGCAACGAGCCTTTCATCCCAACGATTTTTTCTCCGAACGGCAAAGGCCCCCAAGTCAACGAAACATTCTGTGTTTACAGCGACTGTGTGGAGCAATTTAAACTGGTAATTCACAACCGCTGGGGCGAACAAATATTCGAAACAGAAGATATTAACCAGTGCTGGGATGGAATTTTTAAAGAAAATGAAGCCGCTACGGGAGTGTATGGCTTTAATTTATATATTCGTCAAATCGATGGTACGGTAATCAACAAAACAGGAACCCTTATTTTAGTCCGATAACACCTATGAAAAAAACGCTTTACATCGCCTTATTCGTTTCTTCTGCGCTTACGCTACAGGCGCAGGATATTCACTTTTCGAATACCGAATATGCGCCGCTTTTTTTAAATCCTGCGCTGGCAGGCGCTAATTCGGGTATGCAGGCAAATTTAGCATACCGCACCCAATGGGGACAATTAGGGAGTTCGTTTCGTACCGCTGCGGCATCATTTGATGCGCGTATTACGGCCGACAATACCAGCAAAAGTAATTTTTTGGCCATGGGCGTTTCGTTTTTCAACGACCGCATTGGCGATATGGGTATGGTTACCAATGCAGCTGCACTTACCATCGCCGACCATATTCGCCTCGATGCTCAAAGTCAGCTGAGTTTGGGAGTTAATGCAGGGTATACTATGCGATCTTTTCAAAATGTGGATGGAATGTGGGCTTCTCAGTACGATGGTGTGGCCTATGATCCGGGTATAGCTAGCGGTGAAGATTTTAATAATCAAAACTTTGGATATTTTGATGCCGGAGCGGGCATTTTGTACACGTATGCTAAGAAGGTTAAAGCCATGGCACGTAATGCAGATAAACGCGTTAACGTGGGTATTGCGGCATATCATCTTACCCAACCCAGTAACTCCTTCATTGAATTGGCGTCTGAGCGATTACCTATTCGCTATACCGCGTTTGCCAACGCCGAAATTTCAATTAACGGAACCAATGGAGTGGTAATGCCCGGCTTTTATGCGCAACGACAGGGAACATTCTCACAATATCTTTTTGGTTCGTATTATCGTTATAAACTCAATGTTGGGTCAAATTATACCGGATATAACCGTCCTTTCTCTTTTGCCGTGGGGTTATTTACACGCTTAAAAGACGCTTACATCGCCAAGCTTATGGTAGATTGGGATCAGTTTTCGATAGGGTATGCCTATGATTTTACGGTTTCAACCCTTACCTCTAATTCAAACCGCTTGGGCGCCAGCGAAATCTTTATTCGTTTTAATGTAGGCGATGGCGGTGGTTTCCGCTACAGCGGCATAGGTAAAAAGCGTTAGGAATAAGGTTGCCTCAACCACCTTCGAGAGCCTCAACTACCGTTGAGAGCCGATGCCTGAGGCATTCGAAGGAACCGTATAAATGAGCTTCCATTTTATTTAGTGCAATGGCCGCTTTAACATGAATTTGCTGCTCGACTAAATCGAAAATTCAACGTAGTAAAATCAATGCTTTAAAAGGGTGAGAAACAGTGGAAGTAAAGAGATGCATTAATCATAATCGTTATGCATCATTATTTTTAGGATGCCATAGCAAAAATAACGAGCATAGCCCCAAGAATAATTATACCTACGATACAACCGCAGCCCGAACTCATGGTGTCGAGAAAACTTGAACCTTTGGAGCGAAACAAAAGACCTACAAGAAAAATTATAATCAGTAATACAATTAAACCTTCCATGTCAATTTATTTAGATAATTGATTTACAAGAGCACATTAACTACTATGCAAAATACTATTCCTGCTCCTTTTTCTCAGGCCTCATTTGCGGGAAGAACAGCACATCCTGAATCGATTTAGAGTTGGTCATAATCATGGCCAAACGATCGATGCCTATACCTAATCCTGCGGTGGGTGGCATGCCAAATTCAATGGCGCGTAAAAAATCTTCATCCAGTACCATGGCTTCTTCATCGCCGCGCTTGCCCAGTTCGAGCTGTTCTTCGAAGCGCTTTCTTTGGTCAATAGGGTCGTTTAATTCCGAAAAGGCGTTGCAAATTTCTTTGCCGTTGCAAATGCCTTCGAAACGCTCCACCAATCCGGGTTTGCTGCGATGCTTTTTTGCCAGGGGCGACATCTCCACCGGATAGTCGGTAATAAAAGTGGGTTGAATTAAAAAAGGCTCACATTTATCGCCAAAAATGGCATCAATGAGCTTTCCACGGCCCATCGTCGAATCAATTTCAACGCCCAGCTTTTTAGCAGCATTTGCCATTTCTACCTCTTCCATATTCGACACATCCACACCCGTAAAATGTTCGATGGCTTCGTACATGGTCATGCGTTTCCATGGTCTTTTAAAATTAATAAGGTTTTCGCCAACCTCAACTTCCGTCTTGCCGTGAATATCCATCGCTACTTTCTCAACCATTTCTTCCACCAGATCCATCATCCAATTGTAGTCTTTGTAAGCCACGTATAGCTCTACCTGTGTAAATTCTGGATTATGAAACCTGCTCATACCTTCATTTCTAAAATCTTTGGCAAATTCATATACCCCATCAAACCCTCCCACAATTAGGCGCTTTAAATACAATTCGTTCGCAATGCGCAGGTATAAGGTCATATCGAGCGTATTGTGGTGTGTTTTAAAAGGCCGTGCTGCAGCACCTCCGTATATGGGCTGTAAAATAGGTGTTTCTACTTCGAGATAGCCTTTATTGTTGAGGTATTGCCGAATCGAATTGGTGAGCTTGGTGCGTTGCACAAAGGTTTCCTTTACGTGGTGGTTTACGATTAAGTCAACATAACGTTGACGATACCGTAGTTCAGGGTCGGAAAAGGCATCAAAGAGTTCGCCGTCTTTTTCTTTGACAATGGGCAATGGTTTAAGCGATTTACACAGTATGTTTAACGAGGTAACATGCAGCGTGGCTTCGCCGGTTTGGGTTATAAACATATAGCCCGTAACACCTATAATATCGCCAATATCGAGTAGCTTTTTGAAAACCGTATTGTAGAGCGTTTTGTCTTCATTCGGACAAATATCATCGCGTCGAATGTAAATCTGTAAACGCTCGGTGGCGTCTTGTATTACGGCAAATGATGCATTGCCCATAATGCGCCGCGTCATGATGCGTCCGGCAATAGATACTTCCTGGAAATTGCCTTTTTCCTTATCAAATTCATTCTTGATTTTAAGGGCATCGGTGTTAATTGGAAACAATGCGGCGGGGTAGGGGTCGTATCCCAATCGAATTAATTCATCAAGACTATCGCGTCGTTGGCGTTCCAAATCATTCAAAGACTCACTCATCGTGTACAAATTATTTTGGCGCAAAAATAGGCATTCATATAAGAGTTCAGAAAAGATAATGTTTTGAAAAGAAAAAAATATATCTTTGCCGCCCAATTTAACTCATCATTTAACAATGCCTGCAAAAATCAGATTACAACGACATGGTAAGAAGAGCTATGCTTTCTACCATATTGTGATTGCCGACGGTCGTGCACCTCGGGACGGGAAGTTTATTGAAAAGATAGGCACCTACAACCCCAACACGAATCCGGCATCCATCGAACTGAGCTTCGATAAAGCCCTACAGTGGCTAAAAAACGGAGCACAACCTACCGAAACTGCCCGTGCTATCCTTAGCTACAAAGGGGTTTTGATGAAACTACACCTCGATAAAGGGGTGGCCAAAGGAGCGCTTACAGCCGATCAGGCCGATGCGCGCCTTGCAAAATGGTTGGAGGAAAAATCTTCGAAAATCGAAGGAAAACGTTCAAACCTCAAGAACAACCAAATAGACGCAGAGAAAAAGCGTAAAGCGGATGAAGCTGCTAAAAATGCTGCACGTGCAGCTGCTATTGCTGCCAAGAATACACCAGAGCCAGAAGCACCAGCTGCGGAAGCTGCTGCTGAAGAGCCAAGCGCTGAAGTTGAAGCTGCACCAGCAGTAGAAGAAGTAGCTGTTGAAGCACCTGCTGCTGAAGAGGCACCTGCTGCTGAAGTTGAAGCTGCACCAGCAGTAGAAGAAGCTGCCGCAGAGCCTGTTGCTGAAGCACCAGCTGAAGAAGCACCAGCTGAAGAAGCGCCAGCCGCTGAAGGAGAAGCACCAGCTGCTGAAGAAGCTGCAAGCGAAGAATAATTGGTATGGAAAAGGATCAATGTTTCCAGTTAGGCAGCATTATCCGTAAAGTGGGTACCGACGGCAGGGTCCTCCTGTTGATGGACACCGACAATCCCAAACACTATATAAAAACGGAATCAGTTTTCGTGGAACTCCACGGAAGTTTGGTTCCGTTTTTTGTTTCCTCATTGAGGCTGCAACCCTCGAATCAGGCGCATCTTAAACTGGATGACATTGACTTGCCCGATCAGGCCGATGCTTTAGTAGGCTGCGGCGTTTATCTACCGCTCGACAAACTGCCCGTTTTGAGTGGGAATAAATTTTACTACCACGAAATTATTGGATTTACCGTGGTAGATACCCTTGCAAATACGCAGGTAGGAATAATCCGGGATGTGCTCGAAAACGGACCCAACGACCTGTTTTGGGTCGAAGCCGAAGGCAATCCCGAAATATATATTCCTGTTACCGACGATTGGATTGTGCGTGTAGATCGCCCCAATCGAAAAATTGAAATGACTTTACCCGAGGGATTGGTTGAGGTGAATAAAAAGTAAATTCCTAAATATCCCAAAGGATTGCGTATCTATTCGTAATTAAAATGCGTCGTTAATACGAATGTAAAATCCGCTTCCACCTTCATTATTTACGGCAAAGTCAAATCGGGCAAACATCGATTCTTTTTTATTGAGCAAAATACGTAAGCCCATTCCCGCCGTAGATTTAAGACTTTGAGTACTGAATAATCTAATTTCAGGTGCTACCTCCCCAATAGCCAAAAAAGCCGAAGCATGCAGCCATTTGTACACTGGTTGTCGCCATTCCATCTGGGCCGCAAGGTAATTGTGGTCTCTAAATCGGCCTTCAAAATATCCACGCATTAAGGTTGAGCCACCCAATCGCGGCAGTTCTCTGAAGGGTACGCTTCCTTGCGCGAAATTTCCCAATGTTTGAAACGCCAATACCTGATAGGGTTTGCTCAAGGGCAAATAATACCTTAAATCGACCTGTACCTCATCAAAACGGTGCGTACTACCGGCCACTTTCCCGAATCGAGCATAATACACATCGGCATACCAACCTTTTTGAGGTGAGAAGGGATTGTCGCGAAAATCGGCCTGAATATTGGGTCCGATGCCTGCTACGGTGCTGCCGTCATTGCCTTCTACTTCGGGAGCAAAGGTATTGGTCCAGTTGAGGCTGTAAATAGTGCTGTACCGAAATTGCGCACCGGCAAACCAATTGCCACTTACCTTTCGAAGCACTTTCGATTGTATGTAAATGCGTCGATAGCTTAAATTAGATTTTGACGAAG
>JBILCR010000070.1:0-7991 GCA_044353055.1 Flavobacteriales bacterium | reverse complement strand
GTGGGTATGAAAATTCGCTTCGGTGGTTGAGCTGGTATCCCAAATCGGCTTCGAGCCAGTGCTTGCCCAATTGAACGGTTGTATTGGATAAAATCTTGTAATGCGTTACCTGCTGCCGTGGCAGATCCATATCGCGCAACAATGTATCGTCCTGTAGCTGGTAGCTTCGCGGAATACCATGCGAGCCTGCGAAAAATCCTGCATTTTGTGCGAACCTGCTAAAGCTTATCGAACTAAATCCCCACGATTTGCCCATGCCGGCCGTTAAATAAACGTTGCGTTCATTTCCTGCTGTGTTTTTTAGTCGGTTATTGATGATGGGCAACACATATCCGTTGTAGGTAAATTCGTTGGCAGGAACCCGAAAATCGGCGAAATCCTGCGTTGAAATACGCATGCGGAGGTAGTAATCGTTTTTATTTACCGCGGCAAACACCGATGTGCCCAGAAAATCGTTCACACTTCGAGCACTTGCCAGAATCGATGCCGAAACGGTGTTGCGTGCCGGAGCAGGTGCAGGGCGAATATTTATTAAGCCTCCCAATCCATCCGAACCGTAGAGTAATGATGCCGGACCTTTAATCAGTTCCACCCGTTCAACGGCAAACTGATCTATTTCGAGCCCATGGTCGCCGCCCCATTGCTGACCTTCCTGTTTAATACCGTTTTCGGCTACAATTACTCGGTTAAAGGATAAGCCTCTAATAACGGGTTTTGAAACGCCCATGCCTGTATTGATGCTGTTTACACCGGGTATGGATTCAAGCATCCTCACAAACGACGCATTTCCGTTTTTTATAAAGTGCTCCTGATCCAAAACGGCCATGGCCTGCGATTGTTCCTTGATGCCCGCTTTGAGCATACTTTCTTCTACCACCAGATTATTGAGCTCAATGGATGCAGGCTCCATTACTATGTTAAGAACCTGTGTTTCATTACCTATGCTGATGGCCTGTTCATTAGCGGCATAACCTAAAAGTGAAACGTGTATATGATAATTTCCGGGTTTTAATGCCCCTATAGAAAAGCTGCCGTTTACATTGGTTTGTGTGGCACGACCAAGTTCATGTACCTCCACCGTAACACCGGGAAGGGGCTGTTGATGTTTGTCTTTTACGGTACCTTCGAGCCGATAAAGGTTTTGCGCCAGGCTAATGCCTGAAAACACCATGAAAATCGAAAAAAATGAAATTTTTAGTGTGTCCACTTCCAGGCTCGTTAGGGTACAAAACTAAATGAAAATACAACATGTTTTGTTTAGCTCAAAAGATGGATCGTGCCTGCAGATGTTGAATGATGCGCTGGCTAGCCTCCTCAGGACTTTCTTGAGTTGTTGGAATTACGATGTCGGCCTCAAGCGGTTCTTCGTATTCGGCATTGATTCCAGTGAATTCTCCTATTTTACCCAATCGGGCTCTTTGATATAAGCCTTTAGGATCGCGTGTTTCGCAAATGGTTATGGGCGTTTTTACGTAAACTTCTACAAAGGGTAAGGGACTGATTTTTTTTCTAACGGCATCGCGGTCTTTCCGATACGGCGAAACGAAGGCGGCAATTACCAGTAAACCCGCATCCAGCAATATTTGAGACACTTCTGATACACGGCGAATATTTTCGGAGCGTCCCTGCGCAGTAAAATCTAAATCGCGGTTAAGTCCGCAACGAATGGTATCGCCGTCTAATACTGCAGTATGAATTCCAAAGCGATGCAGCCTAAAAGCTAAACAATCGGCCAAAGTACTTTTTCCTGCGGCCGACAATCCGGTAAACCACACCAATGCGGGCTCATGGCCCATAAGTGCTGCGCGGTCGGGCGGGTTAATACGGTAAGCAAAGGGCTGCAAAATATCGTGCGGCATAATAAGGCTGAACTTCTATATGCAAAGTTATCGTCGCCCATAGCCTCATATCATGACAAAAAACAATCATGGGCGTGATTGACCTTATGATTTTAAATCTCGATAATGATTAACCTATGTGTGCTTGCTGCACTTCGAGTTAGTCCGGCGTGCATTACTCCAGATCAAGAGCATATTCCATAAGTACTTCCAACGGAATAAAATCTAACGATCGAATATTGCTTGAACTCAAAATTACTTTAGGTGCCATGCCGTCTTTATAGGCCTGCAGCCAACGTTCGGCACACAAACACCAGCAGTCGCCCGATTTAAGGCCGGGGAAATGGTAGGCTTCAAATGGAGTGCTCAAGTCGTTTCCCACCGATTTTGAGTACGCTAAAAATGTGTCGTCTACCTGAACGCAAACCGTATGTATGCCTAAATCGTCCCTTCCAGTATTGCAGTACCCATCTCTATAAAAACCAGTTAAGGGTTTCGTGCAACACGACTGTAAATGTCCGCCTAATACGTTGAGCTGCACGTTTACTCGGGATTTTGCTTACTGTAGTTGGTTAAAAAGTCGCCCAAATTTTCTACGTCAATGCGCTTGGCAATAATTTTTTTATTGCGGTCGAGAACATAAATTACCGGTGTAGAATAGATGTCGTAATATGCTCTGAAATTGCTTTTTAAATCAAGATCGGCTACGTTAATCCAGTTGAGCTCTTTCTCCTTTATGTATTTAAACCACTCGGTCGTGTCGGTTTCAATATACACCCCAAATACTTCAAGATCGTATTTTTGTGCCTCTGTTTTGTAGAATTCGCTCAATTTTGGGGTTACTTTCTGGCAATGCCCGCAACTAGGGTCCCAGAAGTAAACTATGGTATAGCGATTTTTTATATCATTCAATGCCAGCTTACTAAAATCAGGACGGTACAACTTCATATTATAGGCCTTAGAACCAATTAAACACGGTTTTAAGGCAGTAACGCGTTCGCGTATTTTTTCGGTTTGGGTGGAGTCAATCCAGTAAGCTTTACCGCTTAAATAATATTTCTCTGCCATGCATACAAACACGGCGTCCATTCCCATGATATTTGACTTTTCATAGGTGTTGGTAATATAAAATACTAAGTACTTGAAAATTTCGCCATTTTCGTCGGTAAGGTTAATCATACGTTCCGAGGCCAAACAAATGGAGTCTGGGTGTTGCGGAATTACCTTTTCGATATACTGCTTGATTTTTGGAGCGAAAACAGGCGTGCGAATCAGGCGATCGTCCTTCATATCAATATTATCAAAATAATGCGATCGGAAGTAACGGTATTGAAACAATGAATCTTTGCGTCCATTTGCCAGAATAGGGGCTTCTGGAATTTCGGGTTCCATGGAGGCTTTAAAAATCAAAGACAACAGCATTTGAGGATTTTGAGCCATTAAATTCGATTTATAATCCTTCACTTCTTTATCAACATTCTTCTGACGTGTTTTTATAGCTTCGGTCAATTCGGCATTCCCTTTGGCCGCTTCCAGTTCTTTTTTTAGCTCTTCTACGCGTTTACCTCGCACATTGATCCAACGCAGATAGGTGTAAAAAATCTCATTGTCCTTTGAACCTTTAACGCTCATCTTTTCAATTAAATCATCGCGGTCGGTACTGAGCGAAAAGTGTTGTTCCTTATCCACAATCATTTCAAAATACTTCTTGCCCGCCGGAAGCACCACCATGTAAATACCCGCCGGTAATTCACCATCCCCTTTAAAAACGAGGACACCCTTTGAATCAGCTCGGGCCGAATCCTTTATATATTGTTTATCGCCAAAGTAATAGGCCAACTGGCATGTGGAGTCGCGCAATCCATTTATGGTTACTTTAATTTCATATCCCTTAGCCAGGATGGATTGAACACTCAATAAAAAAACGCCTGCAAGGATGAGTCGAAAATTCTTTAGTGTGTTTAAGGACATATCAAAAAAAATTTTGGCCAAATTTCTGCAAAAATTGTGCTAATTTGTAGTATCAAAAACGTAATTATTTAAAGAATTTTAATGTGCGGTAGATATACCCTTGCCGGTAAACCGGTGGATCTTGAAAAACACCTACGCGTTCGCCTATTAGCTGATAGTTATACGCCTTCGTACAATATCGCACCGGGCCAAACTGTTCTATGTTGTTTTGATTCGGATCCGCAAATTCTCCGAACCGCTCAATGGGGCATGGTGCCGTACTGGGCTAAAAGTAGCGAGAAACCTCTTGCCCTCATTAATGTGCGCGACGATTCATTGTTGCAAAAAAAAGGGTTCGCTCCATACCGAAAATCAGGCCATTGCCTTATTGCTGCTACGGGTTTTTATGAATGGAAAACTATAGCAAATAAAAAACAACCGTATTATTTTCATTGCCTCAATGAGCCCTTTATTTTTTTTGCCGGCATTTATGAAATGTACGACCACTCTCTCAATAAAGTAGCTATTATAACTACACGCGCATCGGCTTGTGTAGCGCCAATACATGATCGTATGCCTGTAATCTTAAATCCGAAAGAAGCATTTAATTGGCTTGAGGGCAGCAACGATTATGCAGATCTACTGCAGCCTTATCCCGCCGAAGAAATGGAAGCCTTTCCGGTTTCGACGCATGTGAATCGTGCTGTTGACAATAATCCGAATCTCATAGAGCCCATATCACTACAAAATAAAACGACACCTAACTTATTTGATTCACTATAATCTATGCCCAATCCTAAATTTCTTACGAAAGTTGCTCAAACCTATATTGACTTAACCCAACAGGGAAATGCCTCGGTAGCCCTGCTTTTTCCAAACCGAAGGGCTTCGGTATTTTTTAAAGACGAACTTATCAAGTTGCATCCTCACACCCAGTGGTTGCCCGAAATGTATTCTGCCGATGACTTTGTGCGCAGTCGCATTTCCATGCCGGTGTTGGATCCTGTATCGAGGTTGTTGGAGTTTTACACCGTGTATCGCAGCATGGAGGGAGCACTGGCCGAACCTTTCGATCTTTTTTTGGGTTGGGCGGGGCAGCTGCTGCAGGATTTTGATGAGGTGGATGTGTATTTGGCCGATGCACGACATTTATACAGTTGCGTAGATGCTGCTTATGCCATGTCGAAATGGTCGCCCGATGGTACACCACTTACCGCCTCGCAGGAGGAGTATTTAAAGTTTTGGTCGAAAATGGGAGCCTGGTACGAAGCGTTCAGGCAGCATCTGAGATCGAAAAATATGCTAACATCGGGAATGGCTTACAGGATGCTTGCTGAAAATATTGAAGAGTATGCCGCCGAGATGCATTGGGATAAATTATTGGTTTGCGGATTTAATGCCCTAAATAATGCCGAAATACGCTGGTTCAAGCATTTGGAGAAATCGGGAAAGGCCGTTTTTCTTTGGGATACCGATACGTATTATCTCGATGACCCGATTCACGAAGCAGGGCATTTCTTTAGAAGAATAAAGAAAGAATGGACTAACTCACCATTTCAACAAGCCGAAACCCGCATTGATAGTGACGAAAAAGAAATTCATGTGTTGGGTATGGCCAACAATATGGCGCAGGCCCTTGCAGCGGGGACTCTTTTGCAGCAATGGAGTGGGGAGGATGAAAATCTCGAACACACGGCCTTGGTATTATGCGACGAGCGTTTGTTGATGCCCGTACTGGAAATCATACCCGCCAATATCCGTTCAGTAAATGTTACGCTGGGCTATCCCTTGCACCAGCTGCCTATTTTAGGCTTGTATCAGTTGGTATTTGAAATGCAGCGAAAGGCTAAATTTTCGCAAAGCACAAGAAACTCGGCCTTTTATTTTCGCGATTTACAGAAGATATTCCGACATCCGGGCATTCACCATTTAATTGGATCAGAGGCCGCACAAACAGTGGTGGATTTTATCAACCAGAAGGCCCGAAATTACATATCGGGATCAACGTTAACGGGGCTCCACCCACAGATTAATGCACTAACTTATTTATTCGAAGCCTGGAACGGCAGTATGGAGCGTGCCTGGGACGTCTTATTGCGCCTAACCGAGCATTTGCGTCAGCATTATGCGCAAAATCCCGAAAATGATGGGTACAATAGCGAAACGCTGCAACAAATACGAATGCTGTTCAACCGCATATCCGACTGGAGCCAACAGTTCCCAGATGTATTAACCATGAGCACGGTGCAACGGGTATTTACCCAATTAAGTAAGCAAATGCAGCTGCCGTTTTATGGAGAACCACTCACAGGCTTGCAGGTTATGGGTTTGCTCGAAACGCGTAATATTGATTTTAAACGGTTGATTGTGCTTTCGGTGAACGAAGGTGTGCTGCCTGCCGGTAGGTCAAACCGATCTTTTATACCAGCCGATATTGCCAAATCGTTTGGCTTGCCTTCTTATGCCGAACGCGATGCCATTTATGCCTATCATTTTTATCGTATGCTTCAAATTCCGCAAGAAGTTTGGCTGTTTTACACCACCGTAGGCGACGAATTGGGCAAGGGCGAACAATCGCGTTTTATTACGCAGATTCAACAAGAATTTAAAAAAGCCCGTATTTATAAGCATTTGCATGTAGCATCAGCTCAAACATCAGATTCGGCTCCTATTGCCATTGCGAAAACTCCTGAAATCATTCAAAAAATGATAAATAGATACAGGCCCGATGAGTCGCGAACAGGCATTTCGCCTTCGGCATTGCAACGCTATGTAAATTGTAGTTTTTCGTTTTACATGCACTATCTGAGTGGTATCGAAATAAAGGAGGATCGCGAAGAAGACCTCGAATTTAAATCTATTGGAAATATCTGCCACCAAACACTCGAAAACCTCTTTAAACCTTATGAAGGGCAAATTTTGAATAGTGAGCACTATGATACGCTGATATCGAAACTGCCCGCTGAACTTCAATCCTGCTTTTGCGCGGAACTCGGAATTGAGCATATTGAGACGGGGAAATACAAGGTTAAATACCATATTCTGGAACGTATGCTGTATCGCTATCTAAAAATAGAACAGCAAGAAGATGAGGGGTATGAAATTATTGAGTTAGAAAAAAAGCTTCGTATGCTGGTTAGCGTTTCGGGTGCCGACGGACCTGTTACCGTGCAACTGGGCGGAAAGGCAGATCGTATTGACCGTTGCGGCGGTGTAGTTCGAATTATTGACTATAAAACGGGTGCGGTAAAAGACAATGAGCTGAAGCCTACAAGTTTAGCTGAAGTAGTAGCTGATCCATCAAATGCCAAGTTGCTGCAATTGCTATATTATCGAATGCTATGGAACGAATCATTTCCTAATGATGCCGTAATGCCAGGAATTATTCCCCTTAAAAAACCTTCGGAAGGCATACAAACTGTTAATACCTCGCAATTGTCTGACGAAGAGCGCGATTTGCCACATGTTCAATTAAAGCAAATGTTTACAGGCTTGGTGGAAGAACTATTTAATCCTGAAATCCCATTTATTCAAACTGATGATATTGCACGGTGTAATTACTGTTCCTTTAAAGGTGTTTGTTCCCGAAACAGCTAACGTATTTCTATCTTAAAAGGTACGTTTAATTATCGGGATAAAATGGTTCAACTGTAATTTTACAGCCTAAACCATGCGCTATTCTTCCACACGCAGAATACGTATGGGCTTTTCATTTAATTCATCCACCAAATAATAAAGCCCGGCAGCGAGCATTTCGGCACATAAGGCATCGCTCAAATTTAATTCTCGTATTTTATTGCCTGAAGATCCATAAACATAGGTTTTGTGTCGCTTTTCTAAGCGCAGGCAGTCGCCATTTTTGAGAACGATGTTCTGTATGGTATTCTGGTTTTTGAGCACATCAGAAATTGCGGTAGTTTGGCAATTGAATCGTCCTATACGTTCCATAATTTTGTTGCCAAGTGCTGTGGGCACAAGGCCGTTAATACCAGGAGGTTCGTTGCCCATACGCACCACAATTAAATTTTGCGATGGTACGATTAACAAAAGTTGCGAATTTTTGCCCACTGCGGCAATTAAATCGGCTGGGGCATCGGGCAGTAAATAGCCTGGGAAAACAGTTTCGCTTTCGGGCAATCGAAACGATTCTTTGCCGTTAAGCCACCAGAGATATCCGTATGATTTATTTAAGTTTTGCGAGGT
>JBILCR010000069.1:0-7994 GCA_044353055.1 Flavobacteriales bacterium | reverse complement strand
AACATTGCCTTCTTCAAGCAACGCTTTCGCCTCCTTTAATTGCTTTTTTACCGATTGTGCATTCAGATTACCGGCAAGCAAGAGTGAAATTGTGAAAGCAATAAACGTTCTAAATATCATGTTTTTAGTTGTGTGTAGGTTAAGCACAGCCAGCCATCTTCTTCCTGGCGGCCAGCGCAGCTGAAGCCTTTTGCCGTGTAAGCCTCGTGAATAATTGGTTCATCGGTAACTAAAAATCCACTTAAAACTATAGTTCCACCTGTGTTTAATGCCGCTGCATAATGGGGCAGGTCACGAACCAAAATATTTCTGTTGATATTGGCTAAAATTAAGTCAAATGCTTTGCCTTCTAACAGTGTGGCATCGCCCGCAAGACAAGGCATATTTACGCCATTAATTGCCGCATTTTCGGCCGCATTTTCGGCCGACCATGTTTCAATGTCAATCCCCTCACAGGAAGCAGCACCCCGTTTAAGGGCAAGAATGCCTAAAACTCCAGTGCCACACCCCATGTCGAGGGCGGTTTTTCCCGATACATCCATTTTCAAAAGTGAACGACACACCAAACGCGTAGTAGCGTGGTGGCCGGTGCCAAACGACATGCGGGGTTCGATAATAATTTCAAGACGGCCATCGTTAGATGCCTCATGAAAAGGCGCTATTATTCTGCATTGTTCGTTAATTTCGATGGGCTCGAACTGTGCCTCCCATTGTGCGTTCCAGTTTTGCGGTTCAATCTGTTTTAACTCCCAAAAAAAATCGGGGGCATGGAGGTTGAGCAAATTTTTTACACATTCCTCATTAAATTGCTCCAGCGGGGCAAAGGCTTGCAAGTTCCTTTGTTCTTCGGTAAAGCTATCAAAACCTTCTTCGGCAAGTAATGTCATTAGTAAATCGTTAAGTTGACGATTTCCTTTGGTGTGAACATCAAGCTCTATGTAAACGCCACTTAGCATGCTGTTATAATTTGAAAAAAATCAACCGCCTTTAGCGAGGCACCTCCAATTAATCCGCCGTTAATTTCTTTTCGCTCGAATAATCCCTTCGCATTCGATGCATTGCAGCTTCCGCCGTATAAAATCGGAATATTCGTTCCTACAGTATCGCCAAGGAATTCCTGAAGCAATTCGCGAATGAAAACATGCACTAATTCTGCCTCTTCTGGACTGGCAGTTTTACCGGTACCAATAGCCCAAACGGGTTCGTACGCTATAACTAGCTTTCCTTCCGACGAATTCCCGATTTGAGGCACCACAGCCTCTAGTTGACGACGAATCACTTCTTCAACCTTGCCGTTTTCGCGTTCGGCCAACGTTTCACCGCAACATAAAATAACCCGTAGGCCGGCATTTATGGCCTGATTGCATTTTTCAAGAATTATGGGGTCGGTATCGCCAAAAAGTGCGCGACGTTCGCTATGACCTAAAATTACGCATGAGGCTCCTGCAGAGGCAATCATTTGCGCCGAAACCTCACCGGTGTATGCTCCCGAGCTTTGTGCTGCGCAATTTTGAGCGCCTACCGTTATGCCGTGCGGATTGAGTTTGTCTGCCAAAAGGGGGATCCATGGAAATGATGGACATACAATTATTTCGGCGTTGTATTCCTTCGTGTTTTCAGCAATGAGTGCATCTGCAAGCTTCAAAGCTTCTGCTTTATTCAGATTCATCTTCCAGTTTCCAGCAACAATTTTTCTCATAATTTAATGCTTCATGTAATAAGCCCAAATATATTTTAATTCTTAGTTGTTAAGCGGTACTATTATTTTGATTTTAATTCTATGATTATTCAGGCGGATACCATTCGATACACAGTGTTTGCCGTCCGGATTCAAAATTAGCATCTGATTTTACCAATTTTATCTTGCCTCCATCGGGATAGGTGTACCAAACGGTTTGCGCATCGGGTTCGGGAAAATCGGGCTGCATAATATGCCGTGCGACCCATTCGGGCGGCAAAGCATTGGTTTGGTATGCCGATGGGGTTTGGAGCAGTTGCCATAAAATGAACCATTGAATCATGGCGGCAAGGTGTACAAATAATGCCTTTCATTTTAGGCACAGCCCTACTTTTATTTCACTGCATTGGTTAATATGTATGTGAACTTGGTGTTAATATTATCCGAATCACACACTGGAACTTTGATTTAACTTTGCTTGTATGAATGTACTCTTCGCCGATTCGGCGCATCCAGCATTAAAACAAAATTTGCTGAATGCCGGTATTCAATGTGATGAGCCCGATTGGGATCGGGCAATGGCGCTTGCGTCAATCCACAAATACAACGGAATTGTAATTCGCAGTCGGTTTAAATTCGATCGCGAAATGATTGATGCGGCCGTTAATGCTCAATTCATTGCGCGGGTAGGAGCCGGTATGGAAAATATTGATGTGGCTTATGCGACGCAAAAGGGCATTGCCTGTTTGAGTGCACCGGAAGGCAATCGCGATGCGGTTGCCGAACATGCTCTGGGCATGTTGCTGGCGCTCACCAATAATTTACTTAAAGCGGATGCCGAGGTGCGCCAGGGGAAATGGCTTAGAGAAGAAAACCGCGGTTGGGAAATTGGTGGAAAAACTATTGCCATAATAGGTTTGGGGAATAATGGTAGTGCCTTAGCCCGAATTTTAAAGGGTTTTAATTGCCGTATTTTAGCTTACGACCCTTACATAAAGAGCAGTCCGGTAGAAGGGGTAATGCTTTGTTCGATGGAAACCATTTTTGAAGAGGCCGACGTGGTGAGCTTGCATGTGCCTTTGAACGAGGAAACACATTATTTGGTTAATGAAAACTGGCTGTCGCGCTATAAAAAAAGTATATGGCTCATCAATACGGCCCGGGGCAAATGCCTCCATACCGAAGCCTTGATTAATGCGCTCGATCAGCAAAAAGTGCGAGGTGCTGCGCTCGATGTGTTGGAGTTTGAAGCATTGTCGTTCGAAAAAACCGATACCGATTCGCTGTTATTTCAACGCCTGGTGAAACATCCGCGCGTGGTATTGAGTCCGCACATTGCCGGTTGGACCTTTGAATCCAACGAAAAAATGGCACAGATTCTCAGCGATCGAATTTTATCCATCGTTTTCCCCGAAAGCAGCCCTATTTAGGCGATTTTCGCGCGCATGTATTCACTCCAAATAGCGAATAAAGAGGGCAAATTCCGGTAAATGCTGTGACCAAAAAAATACCTGCTACTACCAAGGTGATAATGCCCAAGGTGTCGGTTACAGTTTTTGTGTAATACAATGCTCCCAGCACTATTGCCAGCATAATACGAATCCATTTATCGGTTTTGCCTACGTTCGTCTTCATAGTTTTTTAATGCAATTCTATGATATACCATAGTTTGAGCCTATGATATAAGTCAAGACAGATTTGACTTTAAACATGCCATAATTTCTAAACCATTTTACCAAGCCAATCCTTATTCTAAATTTGCATTGGTATTGCCTTTAAAACAATAATTGCTTCAAAATAATCAATGCTTTTAGAATTGATTTTTGGGATAATTGAATGATAATGGCATTACCTTAATACATTTTATTCGTGATACAAACCAACATTATATTGGCATTTATGCTCCTATTATCGGGTATTTTAGGGGCTCAGCAAACCGTTCGTGGACGTGCAGTCAGCGTAGCCGATAATCTGCCTATGGCCGGATGTGTGGCTCAATTGCTTAAAAGCGATTCAACGCTCTATAAGGCAGGTGCGACAAATCAGGAAGGGCTTTTTCAATTTGAAGATGTGGCCAGTGGTTCGTACCTAATAAAAGTTAGTATGCTGGGCTTTGCACCTCAGTGGAAATCCATTATTGTAGCCAATGAGCCGGTGAGAGCAGGCATGTTTAAACTTGAGGCCTCATCAAAAGAACTGGCTGAACAACAGGTAGAAGCAACACAAATACGAACCGAGCAAAAAGGCGATACGTCTCAGTTTAACGCAGACGCGTTTAAAACGAATCCTGATGCTACTCTTGAAGATTTGGTAAAAAAAATGCCGGGCATGGTGGTCGAAAACGGCCAGGTTAAGGTAGGAGGGGAGCAGGTGCAGAAAATTACCATCGACGGCAAGGAGTTTTTTGGGGATGATGCCGCTATGGCCTTGCGCAATTTGCCCGCCGAAGTGGTAGATAAAATTCAGGTATTTGATCGTATGAGCGACCAGGCACAATTTACCGGTTTCGATGACGGAAATTCGCGTAAAGGCATGAATGTAATTACCCGAGGCGGAATGAAGAATGCTGAGTTTGGAAAGTTTTACGGAGGATATGGCACCGAGGATCGATTTAACGCAGGTGTAAACTATAATAAGTTTAAGGGTAACCGTAAATTCACGTTTTTAGGTCAAAGCAACAATATTAATGTACAGAATTTTTCTTCGCAGGATTTGGTGGGCTTAACCGGAGGAGGTGGCGGCGGTGGAATGGGTGGTGGCCGAATGGGCAGCGGAGGTGGCGGCGGAGGAGGAATGATGCGCATGATGGGCATGGTTCCGGGGGCATCCGATCCGTCAAACTTTATGGTGGGACAAAGTGCCGGAATAAATACCACACATTCAATAGGTTTAAATTATGCCGATTCGCTGGCTCCAAAATGGAAAATCAACGGCAGTTATTTCTTCAATAATGCTTATAACACCACTGAACGCACCATTAGCCGTAGGTTTTACAGCCAAAATGCAGCGTCGCGCACTTACAACGAGTCCAATGACGTTTGGGCAAATAACCTAAATCACCGTGTAAATCTGCGCCTGGAATACACCATCGATACCAGCAATTCGTTTATCTACACCCCTCGATTTTCGTGGCAGGGCAACCAAAATGGGTCTACACTAGATGGCCAAACGCGCAGTCTATCTGATACCCTGCTGGGGAGCACGCAAACAGCTGCATCGGGAAGCAATTTGCCTTATACGTTTAACAATAACTTATTGTATCGGCATAAATTCAAAAAAGCGGGGCGGACGATTTCCATTGCGCTCAATGCCGACATATCCGATCGAAACAGCATAAGCGACTTGCGCACAAACAATTCATTTTTGGGAGCCGAAGCGGATAGTATAGTGCGTTTTACGCAAAAGGCCGATCAATACACCCAAACGCAGAGCTATTCTGCAAATCTTATGCTTACCGAGCCAATAGGGAGGGCGTTACAATTGTTTTTAAACTATGCCCCCAGTGTTTCAATAAATACATCCGATAAGCAAACATTACGTAACGACAGCTTAAGCGATATTCCTTCGGTTTTGGATTCGGTATTGACCAGTAATTTTCAAACCCTACAAACCACACAGCGGGGTGGAGTAGGTATCAGGCTTCGTAGTCAGCGATTAATGGGGGTAATCAACGTTAACATGCAGCAATTTGCGCTGCGTAACGAATCGTTTTTTCCCGAAATAGCTCCCGTTCAACGCAATTTCATAAACGTATTGCCCTTTGCGATGCTCAATTATAAGTTCAGCTCGGCCAGTAATGTTCGACTCTTTTACCGCAGCAACACTAATGCACCTACAGTGGCGCAGTTGCAGGAAGTGCTGGATAACAGCAATCCTTTGCAAGTAAGTATAGGAAATGCATCCTTGAATCAAGAATTTTCTCAAACGCTAACCCTTCGATATGGAACTGCAGGTAAAGAAAGTGGAAGGGCATTATTCTTCAACGGCAGTGCAGGATTAACTAATAACTATATTGGTAATTCGGTTTTAATTCCGCTTCAGGATACGCTCGTTTATAACGGCGTTAGGCTTAGAAGGGGCGCGCAATTAAGCAGACCCGTTAATTTGGATGGATATCAAACCTTACGGGGGCTGCTAACATTTAGCACACCATTGAAGTGGATTAAAAGCACCCTTAATCTGCAGGGTGGAGTAAATTACATTCTAACCCCGGGCCTTATCAACCACGTTTTAAATAAAACAGAAACTACCGGATACACTGCAGGCGTAGTGCTAGCCAGTAATATTAATGAGAAAATAGATTTTACGCTCATCTATAACGGCGCTTGGAATACCGTCGAAAATTCTATTCAGGCGCAGGTGGCCAATGCCTATCAAATACATTCGGGTGGTGCCCGCATCAATTGGATGCCTTTTCCTTGGCTGGTGCTAAATACTGATGCCATGCTTAATCAGTATAGTGGATTAGGTGATGGATTTGACCAGCGTTTCGTTCTATGGAACGCATATATCGGATATAAATTCTTAGAGAAAAAAGCGGCCGAATTAAAAATTTCGGCCTTTGATATTCTCAACCAAAACAACAGTGTAAGTCGCACCGTTACCGAAACGTATCTTGAGGATAATGTAACGCGGGTTCTTAATCGTTATTTTATGCTTACGTTCACTTATACCTTACGTAAATTTAAAACAGGCGATGAGGGTGGCTTGGATGCTAAGGAGAGGAGAAAAGAAAATAAATACAAGCACCAGTAAATACCCTGTATGCAAATAGTTATTAGGTCCATAAAAAATTGTCATATCCTTAAAAACGTTTTATAAACGAATGGTTTTTTCTTCGTTAACATTTTTATATATTTTTCTTCCCATAAATTTAGTTTTATACTATTTAACTAAAAATGCGGTATTTAGAAACATAATACTAATACTATTTTCGTTTGTTTTTTATGCATGGGGCGAACCGCTTTATGTGTTTTTGCTTCTAGCTACGGCTACGCTCGATTATTTAAATGGACTGTTTATCGATACGTATCGAAACACGGTGTATGCTAAGTGGGGAGTTGCTTTTACTTTAATAACTAATCTTGGCGTACTGGGTTTATTTAAATATTCCGATTTTGTTATCGGAAATATTAATGCATTAATAGGTACTCAGTTTAAAGAGCCGGGCTGGGGGCTTCCTATCGGAATTAGCTTTTACACGTTTCAAACTATTTCTTATGTAATTGATGTTTACCGAAACCATGTTCCTGTGCAACGTTCGTGGGGTAAGTTTATGTTGTTTGTGAGCCTTTATCATCAGCTGGTGGCAGGGCCTATTGTGCGGTATGCCGATATTGCCAATGAAATTGATAATCGAATATTTGATGCACACGACGTAGGAAAAGGTATTCTTAGATTCTGTATTGGTCTCTTTAAAAAGGTTGCCATTGCCAATATTGCCGGCGAACTGGTGTTGCATTACATGGGCGGCGATTTAAGCGAGCTTACCATTGGTGGCGCCTGGTTTGGGCTTATAATGTTTTCGGTGCAGATTTATTTCGATTTTTCGGCATATTCCGATATGGCAATTGGCCTGGGCTGGATGTTTGGTTTTCATTACCTCGAAAATTTTAATTATCCCTATATCGCTAAATCGGCTACTGAGTTTTGGCGAAGGTGGCATATTTCATTAGGTACTTTTTTTAGGGATTATGTTTACATACCCTTGGGAGGAAAAGAAAAACGTGCGTATCTCAACTTATTTATAGTTTGGTTTTTAACCGGATTATGGCACGGTGCCAGCTGGAATTTTATTTTATGGGGACTTTATTTCGGCTGTTTAATTGCTATTGAACGCCTGTTTTTGAATAAAATTCTAGGGTATTTACCCCGTATTTTTGCACATCTTTATTTAATTTTTATTGCAATAATTGGCTGGGCCTTATTTTATTTTGAAAATTTAAACGATCTCAACGTATTTCTTCAACGTCTCTTTATTAATACGAATGGCTATACCGATTTTTTACTCGAGCAGCATCTAAAAGAAAATATTTTTTGGTTGGTATTTACAGCAATATGCTGTTTGCCGGTGTATCATATTTGTAAGAATTGGACATTGAAATACTGGAAACTCATGCCTGGAGCCGTCGCATGGTCGTTTGTGTTAATGGTTTGTTTAGCATTGCTTATAATTTCAACCAGTTTATTAGTGGGTAAATCCTACAATCCATTTATTTATTATCGATTTTAAATTATAATGAATAACGTTCATTCCCCAAAAGGTCCCATATTAGTATTAGTATCCTTCATTATCTTTTTAAGTGTAGGGGGTGTA
>JBILCR010000068.1:0-8099 GCA_044353055.1 Flavobacteriales bacterium | reverse complement strand
CTCAGTTTGATGACGTAGGACAATTTTCAGAAAATCTTGCCGCATTTAAGGAAAAGGGCAAATGGGGTGTAATAGACAAGAACGGTAAACGCATTTGTGACGCTCAATACGATGCGGTTTTGCCTTTTGAAAATGCAATTGCACGCGTTAAGAAATCAGGTAACTGGGGTTTTATAAATTCGAAAGGAAGCGAAGTAATTAGACCGACCCAAGCTTCATTAGAACAGCATGGCTCTGTCTTGGTTTCGGAAGATAAGAGCGGGAAATTTGGAGTGTATGATTCAAAAGGAGCTCTTTTAATTCCGTTTGAATACGAAGAAGTTCGATGGGTTAAGGAGTTGGCGGGATTTGAACTTTTAAAAGACGGGAAAATGGCATGGTATAACTTGTCGAGCAAAAAGGTGGTGTGGAGTGAGCAATAAATACATTGAATAAAATGGAATTAATAAAAAAAATTGCTAAAAGGTTAACAGGCTATTTTTTGAAAGGCTTGCTCCTTATTGCTCCTTTAGGTTTAACGTTATTTATTGTGGTTAAGTCAATTAACTACATAAGTGGATTATTTCCATCAGATTATACCTTATTGAGTGTTTTACTTGTGATTGCAGCAACTGCCTTTTTAGGTTGGGTGGCCACCTATTTTATTCAAATTCCGGTAGTGCAATTTTTTGATCGAATATTAGAACGCATTCCATTAATTAAATTTATTTATACGTCGATACGCGATTTGATGTCGGCTTTTATTGGTAAGGAAAAACGATTCTCAAAGCCTGTATTAATCCAATATTCTGCGAGTGAGAATATTTATAAAATTGGATTTGTTACCCAAAATGATGTGGCAAATATTGGATTAAAAGAAGGATATTCTGCAGTATATATGCCGCACAGTTATAATTTTTCGGGCGAATTGGTACTAGTTAAAAATGACATGTTACTCTCTGTTGAATCGGCGCCTGAGGAGGTAATGAAGTTTATTGTATCGGGTGGTGTAACCCGGATTTAAATAAAAAAAACTCTGCGCCTTTCGACACAGAGTTTTCTGGGATGCTTTTAGTCAGCTTAAAAATGGAAATTTAATCGAAGGGCACCTGTAGCAGATCCGGTGAGGTTGCGGTCGGTGTCTAAACGAAAACCACTGGAGTTTGGATTTTCGATGGTTTGTGTTCCAACAGTTACAGTTCCTTCAGGATTATTACCACCAAAATCAACCGATTCTAGCTCTGTAGAGCTTCCAGCCATCGACGCAAGGGTTAGCCCCCAACCGAATTCGCCTGCAATTGAAAGTTTTGGTAGAACAAAATATTCCACACCCGCAAATCCGCGTAGTGTTAAAGCAAACATGCTTCCGTCATTTTGATTCGTAATACGCGCCACGTTACCATAGGTATCGTTTACGATATTAATAGAACCATCGCCACCAAAATCAGAGGTGAGAAAACCTACGGCTGTAGTATCGTTCAAGGCATTTCCGTATTCGAAGCTACGCGAAGAGGCGCTGTAGCTTATCATGGCATCGCCTCCATAATATCCTTGCAGGCGTGTTTTGCCGCGACGAAATTCAAGTCCACCGCCTAAACCGATAAAGGAACTTTTTTCGGTGTATTTATCTTCCACCAATTCAGGTAGATTGGGGTAGTTGGGCGCCGTACTTCCGTACTTATTAAGTTGATTGATTTCAGATTCAGAATTAACACCAATTCTTAATATTCCACGGTAAGCTTTGTTATCTTCGGTAAAATACTTTCCGATAATGGTTTGATTAGCACCTAAGAAATTTTGAGTGGGCGCAATATTACCTGCGCTGCTCAAGAAATTTCCCATGTAATCTAAAAATGGAGTTGCGTCAACCCCTAGCGACCAATCGCCTTTTTCGGGTAAATACGCTTCGCCTTTTTTTGATTGTAATTGCGCTTGTGCATAGGCGCTTACACCCAAACAACAAGCAAAAATCAGAGATTTTTTCATAGATTTTTAAAATTTGTTACAACTAATTTCCTTCAAAAATCAATTGATGTAGACTTTTGGTGTAATGTACTTGTGAACAGGCAATGGTTTATAACCTCAAGATTTGTGGCGATTTAATTAAAATTTTTACAGCGCTTTTAGGGATTAGAGCGCCTTATGGGATCATTGCCCAGCAAAACGTATTGCAAAATATTGGCTCCCATTTTTAACGCTTTTTGGCGGGTGGCATCTGAATCTTTATGTACACTTACATCTTCCCAGCCATCTCCCAAATCACACTCGTAGGTGTAAAGTAAAATCAATCGGCCTTCGTAGATATATCCAAATGCTTGTGGCGCTTTGCCTTCATGTTCGTGAATTTTTGGCAAGCCTCCCGGAAAGTCAAAACGTTGGTGGAATATGGGGTGTGAAGCGGGCAGCTCCATCAATTCCAGGTCTGGAAAAATACGTTTTAGCTGAGGCCGTATAAATGGATCCATTCCATAATTATCATCAATATGTAAAAAACCCCCTCCCATGCAATAGGTGCGGAGGTTTTCTATTTCTTCTTGCGAAAAAATCACATTTCCGTGTCCGGTTAAGTGCACAAAGGGTAACGTAAATAACGCGGGGTCTTCGGCGTCAACAGTCACCGGATCGGGCGCGATTGAAGCATTGAGGTTTTTATTGGTAAATGCTATAAGATTAGGAAGCGATGTTGGATTGGCATACCAGTCGCCACCGCCTCGATATTTTAACAAGCCGATTGAAAAACTGCCTTGTGCCTTTGCATTAAGGCTCATTGTGATTACAACCAAAAAGCTAAAAATAATTTTTGTTAAAGCATTCATCCGACTACTGTTTAAAGGGATTCAAGGCGTGCATGGCTCTAAAGCAGGCTGCAATTTGGTGTAACACATCATCATTCACTTTACCTTTTAATTCCTCTATCCCATTAATTTCTGTTTCATCAACTTTATACGTTTGCTCGTAAGGTCCTGCTTCAAATTTAACCAAATATTTTCCGTTCATCTGGAAAATGCTGATTTTTAATTGGGGATGCGGTATGGTATCAACAATCCTCACGCCGAAAAGTGTAATAGGTAATAGTTCTTCTTACCTTTTTGTACCAACATATATTTTCCACCTATGAGATGGTCATTACCTAATGTTCCGGCTGCATCGGTGTATTTCTCCTTATTGAATGAAACTGCGTTTTGTTGTATCATCTTGCGCGCTTCACCTTTCGACTCAAAAACGGTACTGTGTACTGCAAGCAAATCCAAAACGGGAATTCCCTCTTGCAGCATACTCATGGGGATATCGAATTGGGGTACACCATCAAATACTTGGAGAAAAGTTTGAAGTGGCATTGAACTCAGCTGCTCTTTTGTGCCTTGGCCAAACAGCACCGATGTGGCATTTAGTGCGGTTTCGTATTCATCCCTGCCGTGTACCATACAGGTAATTTCTTCGGCGAGTTTTTTCTGCAACACGCGTTGGGCCGGATTTACTATATGATCAGCAATCAGCGTATCTATGTGTTCCTGTGTCAAAAAGGTAAACATTTTAATGTAGCGCTGCGCGTCCTCGTCGGAAGCATTGAGCCAGAATTGATAGAATTGATAGGGGCTCGTCAACATGGCATCGAGCCAAACATTGCCTTGTTCGGTTTTGCCAAACTTGCTTCCATCGGCCTTGGTAACGAGCGGAACCGTGAGGGCATATGCTTCACCGCCCGCCATTCGACGTATAAGTTCGGTGCCTGTAACTATATTGCCCCACTGATCAGAGCCGCCCATTTGCAGCATTACGCCTTTGTTTTTCCAAAGCCAGTAAAAATCATAGCCCTGAATAAGCTGATAGCTAAACTCGGTGAAGGATATACCCGTTTCAAGGCGTTTTTTTACCGAATCCTTGGCCATCATATAATTCACGCTGATGTGTTTGCCCACATCTCGTAAAAATCCGAGTAACGAAAATTCTTTGAACCAGTCGTAATTGTTAACCAGTTCGGCTCCTTTTTCGAAATCGAGAAAATGCTTTAATTGCCGATCGATTCCGGCTACATTTTTCTGAAGCGTTTCTTCTGAGAGCATTTTACGTTCTTCGGCCTTGAACGAAGGATCGCCAATCATGCCGGTAGCTCCTCCAACGAGTGCAATAGGTTTATGTCCGTGGCGTTGCAGGTGCATAAGTAAAATGATCGGAACTAGGGAACCGATATGGAGCGATTCTGCCGTAGGGTCAAAACCAATATAAGCAGTAACTTTTTCTTTGGCCAGCAGTTCTTCCGTGCCCGGTATCATGTCGTGGAGCAGACCTCTCCAGCGCAATTCTTCAACGAAATTCATGCTGCAAATTTAGGGGAAATCGCTTTGGTTTTAAGGCTGTATTTACGATGGGGATTTTGGGCTCGAGGTTCCTGCACAAAGAGCTGAGATAGTATAATCCTTCGAACAGTAATAACTTTAGGGGCTTATCCGATAGTAGGGATTGAAACCTATTTGGTTGCGCCTTATTCAGGAGAATTTAGTCTTAATAATTGAATTATTAATTGAATAGGTACCTGCCTTTCTGCTAAACTGTTAGTAAGTTATGCTTGACACGGGCGTATAGATTGTGTAGGAATCCTATCCCCCCCTTCCCAGCGCGAAGCTACGAAATCCTTAATCGGCAATCGTTTATAAACGTTTAAAACGGATTTTACTTACGAACTATCATGTTCAAATAACGAATCAAAAAATGTAATTGGAAAGTGAATAGCTTTTTTGGAATTTTAATCAAGGCGGGAACAGCTGCTCACCGATTTCATGAAAATCGGTGTCGGAGGCATGAAAAAAATCTAAAGGGTGAATCACTCATTAAATCATAGTGCTTAGCCCCATTTGGGATTTTTTTAAAAAAAAATCGGCTTGATCGTTAAGATTCAGCTTATACCCTATGTTTCACGAACCATGCGATGCATAATTTCTTTTCCTTACAGAAATACTTCTACAATTTAAATATGCCCTTTAACATTATGTGAAGCCAAGGGTTCTAAATCACAAATTCCATCATAAAGGTGGTTAAGCAATTGAAGCTATATTGCCGCATTTTTCTTTGCTAATATCTCGTTTTTTAGCAAAAAAAATCGCATAAAAAAAGGACGGCAAAACCATCCTGTCAATCAAATTCGATATAATTTATTAATGCTTAGTGCACCACCAGTTTCTGTACTTTTTGGTTATTTCTTTGTTCGAGTGTAACGAAATATACCCCGGGCTTTAGCATCGAAACGTCAACCAAATTATTGGCGTTGTTTAATGTATAGCTCAATACCGTTTTTCCGCTCAGGTCGCCCAGTGTCATTTTGCAATCCCCTGCATTAATGCCACTTACAACAAAGAAGTTCTGGGCCGGATTAGGAAAAAGCATAAGGGTGTTTGTTTCGTCTGTATTAACAGCATTCAAAGGAGGAATTTCGGTCACTTTTACATCATCTATATGGTACGTGCCGCTGGTATTGGCGAAGTTGGTTCCGTAAAAGTTAAGTGCCGCCAGCTGTAACGTACCTGCTGCGCCACTACCGTTGTTAATGGACCAAGGGAACGATGCTATTTCATTGCCATTAGCAGTAATAACTCCAATATCATCATTTAAATACACCTGAACTTGAATTTCAAACCATTCTCCAACCTGTGCCACAAAGTTTGTTGGGTTTTGTGTTCCACCCGATGTGATGTAACATGAGCCATTAGCATCAAAAAACACATCAACTGCCCACTCGTAATTGGTTGAATTAGAATTCCAAACGTGCAATAAATTAAAATATCCGCCTGTTGATGCTTGTGGAAGTAGCATTTTAAAGTCAATAAAGTAAATTCCCGAAGTATATGGGCCAATAGGCAAAATAACATCGGTGGTAGTGCCGTTTACTAGCAACGAATTGTTCTCACTAAACGATTGTGTTGAATCAATTACGGCATCGGTATTGCTCGAAACGTTCCAATAACTCCACGTTGGATTTGAGGCTACAAGGCCTGTTCCATGGATGTAGGAGTCAAAATCATCAGAAAAAATAACGGATTGTCCTGTAGCGAATAAACACGAGGCAATCAGAAAGCAAATAGTGTAGAGGTGTTTCATGTTATTGAGTTTTAGTTTTTGCATGAAACTGAAAAATATAAAATCTTTCGAATATTTAATTTTTAAAGCATTCCAATTTGTTAACCGGCCCCATTTTTTTTCGGCATTACTTACCTTTGCTGCTATGACTGAATTAAGTAATGCGCATTCCGATGCATTTTGTCGCTTATTAACAATAATGAATGAGTTGCGCGAACAATGTCCTTGGGACAAAAAACAAACCTTGCAGACCTTGCGGCATCTCACCCTTGAAGAAGTGTATGAACTTTCTGATGCTATTCTTAAAGCCGACAACGTTGAAATCGAAAAAGAGTTGGGAGATGTATTGCTTCATATCGTGTTTTATGCGCGCATTGGATCTGAAACCGGCGCTTTTGATATAGTTTCATTAATCCATAAGCTTTGCGATAAGTTGGTAAGCCGCCATCCGCATATTTACGGTGATGTTAAGGTTAAGGATGAGGAAGAGGTGAAGCAAAATTGGGAGAAATTAAAACTCAAAGAAGGCAATACCTCTGTCTTGGCAGGCGTTCCGGTTTCGTTGCCCGCGCTAATAAAAGCCTCGCGCATTCAGGAAAAAGCCCGCGGTGTTGGTTTTGACTGGGATCATAAGGAACAAGTATGGGCCAAAGTGTTGGAAGAAATGGAAGAGTTTAAGAATGAGGTTGAGACGGGTACCCATGCAACAGCAGAAGCCGAGTTTGGCGATTTGCTTTTCTCGCTTATTAATTATGCCCGTTTCCATAACATTAATCCCGAAGACGCACTCGAAAAAACCAATTTGAAATTCATAAAGCGCTTTACTTTTCTTGAGGAGCAGTCTATGAAAGACGGCAAAAAACTCGGAGAAATGTCGCTCGATGAGATGGATGTATATTGGAATGCCTCAAAGAAAATGGAATAAACAAGTCAATTAATTCGTTGTTATCTTACTATGGCTGTACTTCAATCTAATGATGCAGATTTTGCATCGCACCTAAATTCAAACGATAAAGTAATTGTTAAATATTTTGCCGACTGGTGTGGCAACTGTAAGTTGTTTGCCCCAAAGTTTCGTCGTTTATCGGATGACGAGCGTTTTCAGGGCATCGTTTTTCTGGATGTAAATGCCGAAGAAAACGAGCAGGCTCGAAGGGCCGGCGGCGTTGATAATTTGCCCTATTTTGCGGTGTTTAAAAACGGCGAACGAATTGCGGGTCGCGCTGCCTCTAAGGAGGAATCGGTTGTTGAACTTCTATCGCAATTGCAATGAAACTGCCCATAATACGAGCACTTGCAGAGAAGCATTCGGTGGAGGAACTTAAACATGCCGAAGATGCTATTTTGAACGAGCAACAACCAATTATCGTTGTTGAAGGCGATGATGAAGGCGAACGGCTTACTCATGTAATTTCCGCTATTGCCGTTAAAGAAGACATGGAGGCCAATGGTGTTGAGCTTAGGGTAGCTTTACGCAATTATGCCGATCGTGTGCGGAAATCCATTTCCTGATTACCGTATCTTTCGAATAAGTCTTCCGTCCCTCGAAAACCGATTTACGTATTTCTGAATTTCCTTTTCGCATCAGTTTATAGACCTGAAGCTTTTGCTCGCCTTGCGGCAACTCAAAGAAATTCATTACAGTGGATGGCTTATCGAACATTTTTTCGTTTAATTCTGCCACAAAAAGGGTACTGTCGTATAAGGAAATGCTTAATGCTGCCGATTGATAATGAATGTTTTGGCTTTGGAATAGGGCCAGGAAGAAAAATAAAATTTTATGCATGGAATTAGCCGCCTGTTTACTTAGGTTTGTTTAAAACATAATTCCATGGAAAAAGAACCAGTGAATATGCTCCATCAAATGCTAGGCAACACGGTGTTGAAGGGTAAGAAAATTGTAATTACCGGCGGTGGAACCGGCCTGGGAAAATCAATGGCTCAGATGTTTCTGCAATGTGGGGCAGATGTTTTAATTACTTCACGTAAAGAGGAGGTACTCCAAAAGACATGCTCAGAGCTTTCTAGCATAGGCGGTAAAATTGCCT